>JBILRJ010000049.1:0-14474 GCA_044372695.1 Spirosomataceae bacterium | reverse complement strand
TCACCACTGGAATCGATGAATAACGAACACGCATCATGGTATTTTGGAAAATCGCAATCATTTGATTCACTTCATCAAATTCTTGATTCGCCGCGTACATGAACAACATTCCTAAATTGGCTCCTGCAGAGAAAGCTTCAATACCCTCGTTTCCAATCACCAATCCACGGTAATCTTTTTCTGCTAGTTCTATCGCTTTTTGTATTCCTTCCAAAACTCCTTGTCCCATGGTGTTCATTTTGGAATGAAATTCTAAACAAAGAATGTCATCACCAATGTCCATGATTGTCGCATCGTCATTTTGGTAAACTATTTTATCTGGCTTGAATGTAGCTAAAGCAATTGTTTTCTCAGCCCCAGGAATATTCAAGTAGGATTTAGTAGCTAAGTCATAAAATTGGCGTACACCATTTTGTGTTTGGTAAAAGCTCAAACAACCTTTTGCAATCATTTCTGTTACCCAAGTTGCTGGCTCAAATCCATTTTCACGCATTAAATCAATGCCTTTTTGAACTCCAATGGCATCCCAAGTTTCAAAAATTCCCATTTCCCATCCAAAACCTGCACAAATCGCTTGGTCAATTTTGTAAAATTCATCGGCGATTTCAGGTACTCGATTGGAGGCATATTGGAAACCATCTAAAAAGGTTTTGCGGTAAAATTCTCCCGCTAAATCTTTGCCGGCCAATAAAAAATCAAAACGTTTACTCAATGAATCAATCGCCTTTGTTCTTTCTAGTGTTTCAAAAGAAACTTTTTGAGAAGGACGGTATTCAAAAGTTTGTAAGTCCAAGGCTAAAATTTCACTTTTGCCGTTGGCTCCTTTGACCTTTTTATAAAAACCTTGACCTGTTTTATCTCCTAACCATTTATTCTCCATTAATTTTTGGAGCATAGTAGGTAAGTTGAAAATATCTTTACTTTCGTCGTTCTCTAAGGTTTTTTGTAAGTTGTTGGCCACATGAACTGTCGTGTCTAAACCAACCACATCTGATAATCTGAAAGTGCCTGACTTAGGTCTTCCAACTACTTTAGAGGTTAATTTATCTACTTGTTCAACGGTCAATCCTAATTCTTCCACCACTTTCATGGTTTGCATCATAGAATAAACACCTATGCGATTGGCGATGAATGCAGGTGTGTCTTTACAAATGACCGTTGTTTTACCCAACAACGTTTCACCATAATGAGCAATAAAATCGACCACCGAAGCATCTGTTGTAGCAGTTGGTATGATTTCCAATAATTTTAGGTACCTAGGCGGATTGAAAAAGTGCGTACCGCAAAAATGCTTTTGAAAATCGTCGCTTCTTCCTTCTGCCATCAAATGAATCGGAATTCCGGAAGTGTTCGAACTGATGAGTGTACCGGGAGTTCTTAGTTGATCTACTTTGTCGTACAAGGATTTTTTGATCTCTAAATTTTCAACAATAACCTCGATAATCCAGTCGGCCGACTGAATATCTTTTAAGTTATCATCAAAATTACCGAGTGTAATATTTTCGGCAAAGCTACTTACATAAAGAGAAGCCGGCTTTGCCTTTATCGTTTGTTGAAATGCGAAATTGACGATTCGGTTTTTTACCTGAGGATGTTCTAGCGTTAGGCCCTTTGCTTGTTCTTCTGGTAAAAGTTCTTTCGGTGCAATATCCAATAGCGATACCTTTACGCCAATGTTGGCAAAATGGCAAGCTATTCGTGAACCCATGATTCCAGAGCCAAGGATAGCTACTTTTTTGATGGAACGATTCATTGAATGGTAGTTTAGGTTTTTATTGAGGTGCTAATTTACTTAAAAAATAAAATGTTATGCAAGCATACTATATTTATTTTAAAAAAAAAGAGAGAAAACGGGAAGAGAGAAGATAGAAAATTGGAAGATAGAAGACACCATTACATTGTAAATGAACTACAAGTTCAATTCATAGTACACACTCGGCACAGCCGAGCGCGTTTTATTGTACTTCAGAAACTTTTACATCTTACTTCATACATCTTACCTCATTTTCTCTCTCCCCGTTTTCTCTCTTCTAAACGTAGCTTTCCATCGGCTCACAAGCACAAATCAAATTACGATCACCATACGCCGAATCGATACGTGATACGCTTGGCCAAAATTTATTTAATTTAATATGAGGCAAAGGGAAAACAGCTTTTTCGCGACTATACGGTCTTGTCCATTCGCCTAATAATACACTGGATTGAGTATGTGGAGCATGTTTTAGGACATTGTTGGATTTGTCCGCTGATCCGTTTTCGATTTCTCTGATTTCTTCGCGAATGCTCAATAAGGCATTTATGAAGCGATCTAATTCATCTTTATTTTCCGATTCAGTTGGCTCAATCATCAAAGTTCCAGCTACTGGGAAAGAAAGGGTCGGAGCATGGAATCCGTAATCCATTAAACGCTTAGCAATGTCTTCTGCTTCTACACCCGCACTGAGTTTGAATGGTCGACAATCCACAATCATTTCATGTGCACATCTTCCTTGAGAACCTGTGTATAAAATTTCAAATTCTTTTTCTAAACGTGCTTTGATATAATTCGCATTCAAGATCGCAATTTCTGTTGCTTTGGTTAATCCTTCTCCACCCATCATCGCAATGTAGGCATAAGAAATGGCTAAAATACTTGCTGAACCTACCGGAGCAGCAGATACGGCACCATGTTTTTCAGCTTCTATTGAATCTGTCATGACGTGCCCCGGTAAAAATGGCACTAATTGTTTTGCTACACCAATAGGTCCCATGCCTGGGCCACCTCCTCCGTGAGGAATACAGAATGTTTTATGCAAGTTCAAATGGCAAACATCTGCACCAATAGTTGCAGGAGAAGTAAGTCCAACCTGTGCATTCATATTGGCACCATCCATGTAAACTTGTCCACCAAATTCATGAATCATGGCACAAACCTCTTGAATGGATTCCTCAAAAACGCCATGGGTACTTGGGTAAGTCACCATTAAACAAGCCAAATTATCTTTGTATTGCTCTGCTTTGGCACGTAGGTCTGCTACATCAATGTTTCCATTGGCATCGCATGGTGAAACGACAACTTTCATTCCTGCCATCACAGCAGAAGCTGGATTGGTACCATGTGCCGATGATGGAATCAATGCAATGTTGCGATGGGAATCACCACGACTCTCATGATAGGCACGAATCACCATAAGACCTGCATATTCACCTTGAGCACCTGAGTTAGGTTGCATAGACATAGCGGCAAAACCCGTTATCTCGCAAAGCCAAGCGCTTAATTCCATGATCATGCGTTGATAGCCTCTTGTTTGGTATCCAGGTGCAAATGGATGAATTTTGCCCAGTTCTGGCCAAGTTACTGGTATCATTTCCGTGGTTGCATTCAATTTCATGGTGCATGAACCCAAGGAAATCATGGAATGCACCATCGACAAATCTTTGCTTTCCAATGATTTTAAATAACGTAGCATTCCATGCTCAGAATGGTATTTATGAAATACAGGGTGATTCAAGTAAGTTGATGTTCGAATCAATTCTTTGGGCAATTTCCAAGCAACTTCAATCTCATCACCACCGATGGATTGTCCTTTCGCTCTTTGGAAAAAAGCCAAAATTTCGATTACATCTTCTTCATTGGAAGTTTCATCTAAGGTGATACTTAATTTGGAGGAATCGTTTTTGTAATACCTGAAATTGCGTTCTGCTTCTTCAGCAAATTCTCTTATATCGGCAGTATATTCCCCCGTATTGATCGTTAAAGTATCAAAATGGTTGACATTTTCTATTTCAAAATCCAACTTTTTCAAACCAGCTGATAACAGTTCGCTCAGTCCATAAATTTTACTTGCGATACTCTTCAAACCTTCCGGACCATGGTAAATGGCATAAGCAGCCGCCATGATGGAAAGTAAAACTTGGGCTGTACAAATATTAGATGTCGCTTTTTCTCTTCGAATATGTTGTTCACGGGTTTGAAGTGCCATTCTCAAGGCTCTATTCCCCTCTGCATCAACTGATACTCCAATGATTCGGCCTGGAATATTTCTTTTGTATTTTTCTTTGGTAGCAAAAAATGCGGCATGAGGACCTCCGAAGCCCATCGGAACTCCAAATCTTTGAGAGCAACCTACAACCACATCAGCGCCCATTTCCCCCGGAGGAGTTAAAATCGTTAAAGCCATTAAATCTGCTGCCACGATTACTTGTAAATCTTTTTCCTTTGCCGATTCAATGAGCGATTGGTAGTCGAAAACTTCCCCATTGCTGGCTGGATATTGCAAGATCAAGGCATAAAATCTTTCGTCATTGACATCAAAATTCGCATGATTTCCGACAACAATTTCAATCCCAATCGGTTCTGCGCGGGTTTTTAATAAATCAATGGTTTGTGGCAAACATAATTCAGAGACGAACAAAGCCTCTGCTTTTGATTTGGAAGCTGGCCTTTGACCATATAACATGGTCATCGCCTCTGCGGCGGCAGTACCTTCATCCAATAATGAGGCATTGGCTAATTCCATCCCCGTTAATTCGATGATCAAAGTTTGGTAATTCAACAACATCTCCAAACGACCTTGAGCAATTTCTGCTTGATATGGCGTGTATGCCGTGTACCAAGAAGGATTCTCTAAGATGTTTCTTAAAATAACTGACGGAACGATGGTGTCATAATAGCCTAATCCGATATGACTTTTAAAAATTTTATTTTGCCCCATTATGCTTTTGAAATCCCTCAAAAACTCAAATTCTGATTTTGGATTTGGCAAACGCAGCGACTGGGCCAATCTGATTTTTGAAGGAACTGTTTGCTGAATTAATGTCGATAAAGAATCGACAACAATGGTTTTTAACATATCTGAGATATCTGCCTGATCTGAATTATTGTGTCTCAAGGAGAAATCTTCACGATATTTAAAATTAGGAATCATATGGGCGGGGTTGATGATGAAAAAAACATTGCAAAAGTAAACTAATTGTGTGATTTATTTTTCAATTCTTATCTTCGTGGACTAAAATTTTTCTTCAACAAAAATGAAATTAAAATCGATCTATTGTATAGGGCTTTGTTTAGCGCTAAAGTTTATTCCTCAGGCTGTTTTTTCTCAAGCAAATCCAGTCACTTACGCTTATTCCATCAAAGCAGAGGACTTGAAAAAACATTTAACTTTCATTGCTTCAGATAGTTTAAAAGGTCGTAATACAGGTTCTGCAGAACAATTAGTGGCTGCTAAATACATTGCAGATCACTTTAAGAAATATGGTCTAGCACCTGTTCAAGGAAGTTATTTTCAAAAAGTAGATTTGGTTAACCGTTCTTGGACCAACATTTCTTTGGAGATAAAAGGTAAAAAGTACGAATACCTGAAAAATTTCATGGCCAACGCTTTGGCCCCTGTTGATGCTGCTAGTAAACTTGGTGTGGTATTTGTAGGCTATGGAGTTCAAAAAGGTGCTTACACTGATTTTGATAAATTGAAATTGAAGGGTGAATACGTGCTGGCATTTGAGGGTGAGGCAAAAGACGGCCAAGGTAATTATGTGTTGTCTGGAACCAAGGATCCATCTGTTTTTGGTAAAGGAGATGGTTGGAAAGAAAAATTAAAAATGGCCAAAGCTGCGGGCTCAAAAGGGTTGATTTTAATCACGGACAAAGACGAAGTGTCATTTGGAAACCAGGTTCGTCAGCGTCAAGTAATGATGCAGCGATTTGGAAATGAGCGAATGGTTCAAAAAGACGAAACCTTAAGTCCGACTGGAGAATCTCCTGTATTGTTAATTTCCACAGAAATGGCAGCCCAATTATTAAATACGAGTCAAGAAAATTTATTGGCATTTAAAAAATCTTTGGGAACAGAGAAAAAATCCATTCGTTCGAATTTTAAAACAAATCCCATCAATTTGACCATTGAAAGAACGGAAAAACCGGTAGATACCTATAACGTAGTAGGTTATTTGGAAGGAACAGATAAAAAAGAAGAGGTTGTGGTTATCACTGCCCATTATGATCATATCGGAATTTCCATTGATGGACAAATTAACAATGGTGCCAATGATGATGGTTCCGGAACAGTAACTGTATTAGAATTAGCTGAGGCATTTGGAAAAGCTGCAGCGGATGGTCACCGACCGAGAAGAAGCATTTTGTTTATGACAGTAACCGGAGAAGAAAAAGGACTTTTGGGCTCAGAATACTATTCCAATCATCCTTTATTTCCTTTAGCTAATACCGTTTGCGATTTAAATATTGACATGACAGGTCGTGAGGATGATGAGCACATCGGAAAACCGGATTATATTTATGAAATTGGTTCAGATAAATTGTCTTCTGAATTACGTCAAGTTTTGGTAGATCAAAATGAAAAACATGTAGGTTTAGATTTGGATTTCAAATTCAACGACCCTAACGATCCGAATCGTTTTTATTACCGTTCTGACCATTATAATTTCGCCAAACACGGTATTCCTGTTGCATTCTTTTTCAATGGGGTTCACGCGGATTACCATCAACCGACAGATGATATTGAAAAAATTGAATTTGATCAATGTCAGCGCGTAGGCCGATTGGTTTTCTACATGGCTTGGGAAATTTCCAACAGAGAACAGCGATTGAAAGTAGATTCGAATAAACCCTAGTTTTCTTTCTACTCTTTTGTTCTTTTCAGTTATTTAAGAAGAGTATTTCTGAAAGTGTTGTTGGTCTTAAATTTCTTCATAGTTCATAAAGTTCTATGGGTAAACCATCTGGATCTTCCGTGAAGGTAAATCGTTTTTCGGTGAATTCATCTACACGAATGGGCTCGCAAGTAATTCCTTTTGCTGCCAAGTAAGCAATTGTTTTGTCAATATCCTCTACTTGAAAGGCCAAGTGTCTTAGTCCACAAGCTTCTGGTCGACTTGTTCTTTTTGGAGGATTGGGGAAAGAAAACAATTCGATGATGTATTTTCCATTACACGAAAGGTCCAATTTATAAGAATCGCGTTCTTTTCGGTAAACTTCTCGGATGATTTCCAAACCCAAAATTTGGGTATAAAAGTCTTTGGATAATTTGTAATTAGAACAAATAATGGCAATGTGATGAACGCCCGAAAGTAAATTCATATAGCTTCTTAGTTTTTAACTGCTACAGCTATTTTTGAATCAGCGGTACCATAATACAAAAACCATTTATTTTTAAAATGGACTAATCCTTCTACGAAACAAACTTCATTCACCTCGCCAATTTGTTCATAGATTTTATTTGGCCAAATGAAAGGCTTGAGGGTACGATCCAATAATTTATAGGGCATATTTTTATCAAAAAGCGCTTCTCCTGCACTATATGTAAATTTAGGGAAGCGTTTTTCATTGTAATTTGCCGAATTACTGCTATTGTAAATCAAGAGAATCCCTTGTGGCCTTAATAAAGCAAAAGGACCTGGCTCAACAAGTCGACTATCAAAATGGCCTTTTCTAGGATGCAAAACAGAAATGGCTGTTTTGTTTTCTTCATCTTCACAAACTTTCCAATCGATTAAATCATCTGATTCTGCTAAAAATAGATTCGTGTCTCCGTAGTACATCCAATATTTCCCTTGGATTTTTGTAGCAATCATTTGTTGTTGAGATTCTTTCACCACGATAGCGCCCGACTTCGACCAGAGATCGATGTATTTGGGGTCTTTTAACATGGGGCCTAATTTAGTCCAATTTCTCAAGTCAGAAGATATGGCTGAACAAAGGCGAGCGGTTTTTCCGTCATAAGAAGTATAGGTTAAAAGATATTTACCTTCTTCTGTGACTACCACTCTGGGATCCTCAATTCCCCCTGGCCATTCGTACTTTTGATAGGCATCATTTTGAGGATACAAAATCGGAAGAGCTTCTTTTTTGAAATGAATCCCATCCTGGCTAATCGCTAATCCGATCCTGGAAGTTCCCAATGAATCTTGCGCTCGATAGATCAAATGTACTTTTCCATCTTTGATCAGTGCGGTTGGATTTAAGACGTTTTTATTTTCCCAACGGACACGTTTACCTTGTATAGGGCAGTTAAATTCCAGTGACAAGGATGGATTTAAAATGGGATTTTTCGAATCCAATTTGATGAAATCACCCATTGACCAATTCGGACTACTCTTTTGGGAAAAAGTAGATTGACTTTTAACTAATAAAAAGCATAAAGCCAGAAAAAACAATTTTAGAGAATTCATTTGGATGTTATTAAGTGCTATTATAGTTTACTAGCTAAATACCTTAACGCTTTAGGAAGTTTAATGTGATTATTTAACACATATAAATTTCCGCGAGTCCTTAAAAAATCGGATTTTTGGCCATTAAATGATTGGTTAGGAGTTTCGCCGGTTCTTATATTTTTTATGAATCTACGAATGAATAATTCATGGGTGACCATATTGGAAAGCATGGGTGTATAATAAATGCAATCCTCAAAATAGTAATGAGTCACTTGTGAAAGACGGGTACTATTTGGGTCATTTACTGGACTTCCACCATGAATAATGTTGGATGACCAAATAAGTGCATCGCCTTTTTTTGCATAGAACTTTTTCTTTTCAAATGGTGAAGCCTCCATGTACGCTTCCATGAAATCTTCGTACTCGGTATAATTATCGTAAGATGTATCCTCTGTGGTATTTTTGAAATCTGAAAAATTGAATTCTGGTGTTCTATGGGATTTTGGATAGTAATACAAAGGACCATTATCTTCTGTAATGTCCTCCAAGGCTACCCAAACTCCGCACATGTATCTAGCAGGTAAAGAGCTAAAATGCAAGGTGTCTGAGTGAGCTTTTTGTTCCGAACCCACCAAAAAATTCAAGGTTTGAAATGGAACTACTTTTTTTTCATATAAAAATTCTAATTTTTCCAAAATTCTAGTATCACATGCCATTGCCTTAACAGGCTCCGAATATTGCCATAAGTCTTGAACTCTTCGATTATCTCGGTGAGTATTCATCGGAAAATCAGGGTTGAACCCTTTATTTTTCACTTCATAAATAACAGCGTCAATCTGATCAGAAGTAAATGCATTTTCAATAACTACATATCCATTCTCATAATAATCGGTAGCAAATTTTTCTTGTTCTGCACTTAATTTTTTAAATTTAAGTATTTGGTTAAAAAATGGAGATTCAACCCAAGGTAAATTCATTGAATTTGTCATATTTGCGCTTTGTTTTTTTTCAATCTTAAAATTAATCAATTTTTGTATGGTTTTTATTGATAAATTACCAATGTTTTAACCTATTTATCTAATGGAAAGAAGAGATTTTATTCAAAGTACCATGTTAGGAGCATTTTCAAGTCAGCTTCCTAATGATCGTTCGATTATTTCCGCTCCAAAAATCGAATCGAAAATCAAATTAAGTGTCTCGAGTTATTCTTATTGGCATTTTAAGGGAGATAAATTTCCCATTGAAAAAGTCATTGATGAAGCAGCTTCGTTGGGTTTAGAAGGAATTGACGTTTTGCACCGACAGATGGAAAGCGAAGACAATGCATATCTTCAAAAAATCAAAAAACACGCTTTTTTAAATGGCATAGCCTTGACTTGTTTGTCTATCCATCAAGGTTTTGTAACTCCAGATAAAGCTGAACTTAAAAAGCACGTAGATCATACCCTTCATTGCATCGAATTAGCCTATAAAATGGGAATTCCTTGTTTGAGATTAAATACAGGACGATGGAATACCATCAAATCATTTGATGAATTAATGGCAAATCGAGGTATTGAGCCAATTTTGCCGGGTTATACCGAAGAAGATGGATACAAATGGTGTGTGGATGGAATACAGCAATGTTTAAGTAAAGCAGAAGAATGCGGGGTACTGTTGGCTTTAGAAAATCATTGGGGTTTGGGTTCTACGCCTGAAGGAATGTTGAAAATTCATGATACCGTTAATTCTCCTTGGTTAGGTTTGTTGATGGACACGGGTAATTTTTTAGAGAATCCTTATAGCAAATTGGAGAAAATCGCTCCAAAAGCAAGTTTTGTGCAGGCAAAGACCTATTATGGAGGAGGAGAGTGGTATTCATTGGACTTGGATTATCCGCGCATCGTAGAAATCTTAAAGAAAGTTAATTATCAAGGCTATATTTCTATTGAATTTGAAGGCAAGGAAGATCCCAAATCAGGTGTAAGGAAGAGTGTGGAATTATTGAGGAAAGCTTTAGGGTAAATGAATTTGTTATAAAATCAGCTTTTTATTTTTTCTTAGATTTTACCAAGTCGTAAGAATTTGCGATGAATTCTTTGATCAAATGTTGGCTTATATAGGAGTTAACAAAAATGGTATTCCAATGTTTTTTATTCATGTGCCAGCCGGGAAAAACAGATTCGGGGAATTCTTCTCTTAATTCGATGGCCTTTTCTGGTTGGCATTTTACATTGAATCGTATGGGCATACTTTCAAGATCTAATAGTAAAAATATTTTATTGTTTACTTTCATGACTAAATGATCCGGGCCAAAAGGCATCGTTTCCTGCGCATCTGATAAGCTTAATGCAAATTCAACTATTTCATCCAAATACATGTGTTCAATCTAAAAATGAGGTATTTGATCCGTTTTGGCATAGGGGAATTGACCAATTTCTGAAAGTTTGTAATAGGTATTTAATCCTCCAATACTTACACCATTTAATTTTTCAAGCAAAACATTTCCCTCGTCATCAAGTCCTTTATTGGGGATAAAAATATGTTCAATTTGGCCAATGAGAAGGATGGTATTATTTGCCTTAATTAACTGCTCTTCAATGAATTTTAGGCCAATTTTTAGTTGTGATTCTTTGACAAATGGCGCTTCAAATCCTTCTAAAATTTCTGGACTTAATTGACAAGTATCAAATTCGGAAATATCCCTGGGAAATGCTGCGGAAGTAAAATGTGCCTTTTCAATAAAGCTACTTTCGATATGATTTATGGTAAAATATTGAGTTGCTTTGATATTTTGATAAGTATGATTTCTGTCTGTAATCGGTCTGAATAATATCCCCATAAGTGCCGGGTTCGCTCCAATATGGATGATGTTCGAAAATATGGCTAAATTATTTGTACCACTGCTATTTTTTGTACCAATTAAACAAGCAGGTTTCCCTCCTGAGATCCCGTTAATAAGATTCGTTCGGTAGTTTTTTTCTAAGTTAGTAATATTTTCAGGTGTGAAATGCATCATACATTTTTTGGGAGTGAAAGATTTATTGTTGAAAACCCCAAGCTAATTGACTATAAAATTCTAAACTTGAAACATTTTGATTTTTTGCTCCCGAGCTTGAATAATAGTCGAATAACTCTCTCTGGTTAGTGACTTTTTTATTAATTAAAATCCCCCCATTTAATATTTGATTTACCACTCGAAAACTTTTTGTTGAACCATTCTCATAGGTTACTTTGCAATACAAATACGGTGGCTGAAAAATGAAACGGAGTATTTTGCCCCAAAACGAATAGTTGATCTGACCGTAAAATTGAATGCATTGTCCCTTCGGTATGTTAATTGTTTTATTAAGCTGAATAGGAATATGCATGGATTGGACATTCAAGTTTTTTATTGTTTTGGATTGCTTAAATAATAATAATGAATCCTTTCCAACTGTGAAATTATCGATTAATTCATACCTCTTAAGGATTTCTAAATTAACTTCTGAATCTGACCAAAATGGATTTTGTTCCCTAAAATAGTCTAATTGGAACAGCACAAATTGTGGGGCACTCTTTGACCTGAATTTTTCCCCATTTAAATGAATCAATTTTGGTGTGTAAGCTGAATAGCTTTGAATCACGGGTCTTGGACTATAATTCAATTGATTGAAGTAGATATAATCCAATCTACTATGTAAAAAATCAATGCTCCCTTTTCCGATTGTACTTTTTATTTTTGCGGGTAACTGTATTGGGTTGTCTTTGAAATTATTTTCATACTTGTAAGAAGATAATTTTTCAAAGTAGGTTAAAGGGTTAAATGATAATGTGGGCAGACTTTTTAAGTAATCTTGGTAAGAGTATTGCTTATCGATTATTCTCAAAAATTGAATTGAAATTGTTTGGAAAATGATTAAGGCAATGACGTATTTAGCAATGATATGTCTGTATTCATTGGGGGAGAATATGTATACAAGTACACTTTGAAACGGAATCAAAAGGAAAAATCCGTACAAATTTAAGGTTGAAAGTGCTGTATGCGCCTGTTTAAAATTCAGGAAATAAAGGCATCCAACTAAAAACCACATGAGCACCATTTGGACTATGGACTTCCGCATTAAATAAAACAATCTGGCGAAAAGTGAAAAACTGACAAATTCCAAGAAGCCAATCAGTATAAATTCTTTCTTTGATAATATGATTGTCGACATGGCATCTTGGTAGCCATCAATGAGCTCGATGCTGTATGCTAAATAATTTGGGATGTCAACTAAAAGATATTTACTCAACAAAAAAATAAAACTGAATAATGATAAGTTCAGAAGAAAGAAAGATGACCATTTGAAAGCCTTTGTTAAGACCAAATAAATGAGGCTTATTTCAAAAAGCAAAATGACAATTATTCCTAAATTTACTTTGATGAAAAATGAAATCCCAATGATCAATATACTAATCCAAAGACCCCATTTTGTCTTGGTGAATTGAGCATGCAAAATCCAAAAAATGATGAAATAAAAATAAGTAAAACTAACATCGGAAAATAGGCCATAAGGGAGAAACAAATACAGACTAAATAAAATTACGTACCAAAATTTTACATGTTTAAATGCAAATTTAATCATGCAAAGCAAGTTGAATAAGTAAAATAAATCGATGCAAGCAATTAATAAAATTGGGAAATTTTTAGGGAAAAGTCGGGTATTAAAAAATCCTAAAGGGCCATAAGTAAACACAAAATCTTGACCAAACAACATCTTGGAATCTTTAACCATAATCAAAGATTCTTGCCAAGATGGATCTACACCAATAGCTGCCGTAAGTGATGGGTTAAAATAGCTAAAAGCAAATAAAAAAAATAGGAACAGAAAAAAGTTTTGCTTTTGAAAATTACTCATGCTTTTGGTAAATAGATAACAGAATGTTTAAGGTAACAAAATTTAAAAGTGGATTATAATTTCAAATATAGAGTTTTATGAGTTATTTTAAAATGTTTTCCGATGGCTCATTATGTATATTTACGTTATTTCATTACAATGTCAATAATATATTAATAAACAATTCTTACACTATGGTGTTTGTTAGTTATGTCTGATACAATTATTTCCATTCAGCACCTTGCTAAAAAATTCGCCTCTTTTCAAGCACTTCGAGATGTAAATATTCGGGTTGAAAAAGGCGATGTGTACGGTTTTTTAGGCCCTAATGGTGCAGGGAAAAGTACTACCTTGCGTTGCATGCTTTCATTGATTCGTCCAGATTCTGGAAATATCGACTTGTTTGGAATGCCGCTCGCCAACAATCGGAATGCGATCTTAAGCCGAGTAGGTTGTTTGATTGAAAAGCCTGATTTCTACAAATATTTAAGTGCATTTCGGAACCTAGATTTGTTTTCTAGGATTTCCGGAACCTTGTCGAGCAAAAGAGAAATTTATGAAATGCTTGAATTTGTGGGTTTGGAAGGACGCGAAAAAGATGCTGTTGGTGGTTTTTCGCATGGAATGCGGCAACGCTTAGGCATTGCTCAGACGCTTTTGCACAAGCCTGATTTAATTGTTTTAGATGAACCTACTACAGGTTTGGACCCTCAAGGTATCATTGATATCCGTAATTTGATTCTCCGATTAAAAAATGAACAAAAAAAGACCGTCATATTTTCTTCTCACAACCTCAGTGAAGTAGAGATTGTTTGTAATCGCATGGTCATCATTCATCAAGGAAAAAGCGTAGTGGAAGGTACCGTAAATGATTTATTAAATGATCAAGATCAAATCATTCGCATACAAACACAGGCGGAAGAATTAGGGAAAGCACTTTTTAAATTAAAAGAATTTGGTAAAACACAGGTAAAGCAAATCGGCCATGATACCTTGGAATTGATGATTCAGAAAGATCAAATTCCTTTACTTAATCAGCAACTCGTTGAAGCGGGGGTTCCCATCTTTTCGATTGAGTCGAAACGAAAATTAGAGGATTATTTCATTAACTTAGTCGCACAATGATATTTTTTCACAGCACTCGAAATGAGTTGATAAAAATTGCTTTAAAGCCAAGAAGTTACTTGGGTTTGATTGCTATCAGTGGCTTAGTAGGGGTGATTCAATTCGCTCTTTGGGCTGATGGCATTTCGGTTATTTCATTCATAACTTCATCTTTTGAGCAAACCCTTCGTTTCGAGGGCAAGGTACTCAATGGTAATTTGGTTGCTTTCATTATTTTGCAAATGCTGATTGTCCATATTCCTCTTTTGGTAGCCTTAGTAACAGGGGATCTTATTTCTGGCGAAGCAGCTATGGGTACACTTCGCATGTTGATGACCAAACCCATTTCCCGCAATCAGTTATTGTTGTCCAAATTTTTTG
>JBILRJ010000296.1:0-3888 GCA_044372695.1 Spirosomataceae bacterium | reverse complement strand
ATCTTAGGTATGGGAGCTGAAAACTTGAAATCAGTAGTAACTGGTGTTGAGATGTTCCGTAAAATATTAGATCGCGGTGAAGCTGGTGATAACGTAGGTTTATTGTTACGTGGTATTGAGAAAACTGATATCCGTCGTGGTATGGTAATCTGTAAGCCAGGTTCAGTTAAGCCTCACACTAAATTCAAAGCTGAGGTTTATATCTTGTCTAAAGAAGAAGGTGGACGTCATACTCCATTCTTTAACAAATATCGTCCACAATTCTATTTCCGTACAACAGACGTAACAGGAGAAATCATGTTACCTGCAGGGGTTGAAATGTGTATGCCAGGTGATAACTTAACTATTGATGTTACTTTATTGAACCCTGTAGCTATGGATAAAGGTTTACGTTTCGCGATTCGTGAAGGTGGCCGTACTGTAGGTGCTGGTCAAGTAACTGAAATCTTAGACTAAGTTAACTTACTTACAAACATTAAAAGAGCGGTTTTAACCGCTCTTTTTTTTTAACCTATTTGACCTCCATATAATGAAAGTAATCTTTTGCGCATTAGTAATCCTAGGAATGAACTTGTCGGTGAGTCAAGCTCAAGAATACTATGAAATCAGAACTTATGAAATGAAGTTCAGAGGCAACACAAATGTGTTGGAAAACTATCTATCCAAAGCTTTAATCCCAGCCTTAAATAAATACGGCGTTTCCAAAGTAGGTGTATTCAAAGACCTAGGCAAACCAGAACCGGTCGTATTAGTGCTTGCCATTCCATTCTCTAGCCTTGCCGCATATGAAGGCTACAAAACAGCACTAGAAAATGATCAAACTTACCAAGAAATAGCTAAAACCTATTTTAATACAGTGGGTTTAGACAAACCATTGTACGATAAGGTATCCGTAAGTCTTTCCAAAAGCTTCCAAGGAAGTCCAAAACTCATCATACCAAAAACAAATCCAGAACGAATCTACGAATGGAGAACGTATGAGGCCTACAATGAAGATGCCCTAAGGCGGAAGATCGCCATGTTTAATGAGGCGGAATTGAAGGTTTTTGATCAAGTTGGATTACATCGAACCTTTTTTGGCGAAGTTTTGGCAGGCGAATTTACCCCAAGTTTAACCTACATGGTTGGTTTTTCAAACATGGAAGAAAGAGATGCCAATTGGGCCAAATTTTCAGCTGATGCAGATTGGAAACGTATTTCGAATGACCCAAAATACGCCAATAGCCATTCAAGAACAATCAGAAGATTCTTAGTTCCCACAAATTATTCGCAGTGGTAAGAAGATAAAAATCAATAGAGGTTTGCAAATTCTGAAAATTTACCTAAATTTGCAATCCTTTATACGGGCATAGTATAACGGTAGTATGCAGGTCTCCAAAACCTTTGGTCAGGGTTCGAATCCTTGTGCCCGTGCTTAGTAAATTTTAAAAACCGAATAATCGGTGAAAATATGAGCAATTTTACATCATTAATTAAAGAATCTTGGGTTGAAGTTACAGAGAATGTAACTTGGCCAAAATTCGCTGAACTACAATCGAGTTCAATATTAGTATTGGTGGCATCGTTAATTTTTGCCTTATTGGTAGGACTTATCGACTTAGCCTTCAAATCAGGATTGGATTTATTTTACAGTTCATTTTAATAATAGGCCTTTAAAAGCCCCGATCCAATAAAGATCAATACCCATGGCAGAGACTAAATGGTATGTTTTGAGAGCAATTTCAGGACAAGAGAAAAAAGTAAAGACTTACATAGAAAACGAATTGGCACGTCAGGGAGTATCCGAATCGGTACCTCAGATATTGATTCCAACTGAAAAAATCTATGAGATCCGTAAAGGGAAAAAAGTCATTCGTGAGAAAAACTTATTTCCAGGGTACATTATGGTGGAAGCGGATTTAGCAGGTGAAGTTAGTCATATCCTTACCTCTACTCCTAGCGTAATAGGCTTTTTACAATCTACAAATGAAGAGCAAGAGGTAACGAAAATTGAGGGTGGTAAGACAAAAAAAGTAAAGGTAATGGTAAAAAAACCTATGCCTTTGAGTCAATCAGAAGTTAACAGGATCCTAGGCAAAGTAGATGAATCAGCTGCAGTAGAAGAATTAGAATCCATCAATTTTGTGAAAGGTGAAGTCGTTCGTGTGATTGACGGTCCATTTGCTTCCTTTGAAGGTACGGTGGAAGAAATTCATGAAAATAGCAAAAAACTACATGTCATGGTGAAAATCTTTGGAAGAAACACTCCACTTGAATTGAATTACTCACAAGTAGAAAAATAATTCTTTTTCGTATATCAGATAAAAAAATCCTGCTAATTCATTAGTGGGATTTTTTATTTAGATCAAAAAGCAAAACATTGTTTGCATATTAAATTTAATTCCTCTAATTTTGCAATCCGTTTAAAAGCGGGATTCTGTTTAACCAAAGTTTGGATAAACGAATGGACTGAAAGGTTTGTTACGCTGGAAAGTCAACCGGAGGATATCAGATAAGGAAGCTTCCACCCTTATTGGCAGAGAAACTCCACCAATTCACTTAATAAACGATGTTTTAATATGGCAAAAGAAATAGCTGGTTACGTTAAGCTTCAATGCAAAGGTGGCCAAGCCAATCCTTCACCGCCCATCGGTCCTGCTTTAGGTTCGAAAGGATTAAATATCATGGAGTTCTGTAAGCAATTCAATGCGAGAACACAAGATAAACCTGGCGTAGTATTGCCAGTCCTTATTACTTATTTTGCGGATAAATCGTTTGAATTCGTTGTAAAAACACCTCCAGCACCAATCTTGTTATTGGAAGCTGCGAAAGTTAAATCTGGTTCAGCACAACCTAACTTGAAAAAGGTAGGTTCTGTATCTTGGGATCAAGTGCGAGTAATCGCTGAGACTAAGATGCCCGACTTAAATTGTTTTACAATTGAAGCAGCAATGAGTATGATTGCTGGAACGGCCCGATCAATGGGTATTACTGTTTCCGGTGAAAAACCGTTCTGATTTACAAAAAATCAGAAATTAACAATTTAATTTAAAGGTAATGGCAAAACTTACGAAGAAAAAAAAGGAAGCCCTTTCTAAATACGATGCAACGCAAGCGTATTCGCTTGACAAAGCAGCGGAAATTCTGAAAGAGATTTCCTATACAAAATTCGATTCTTCAGTGGACATTGATGTTCGCTTAGGAGTAGACCCCCGCAAAGCAGACCAAATGGTTCGTGGTGTGGTTGCCCTACCTCATGGAACCGGGAAAGACGTACGAGTTCTCGTATTGTGTTCTCCCGATAAAGCAGAGGAAGCAAAAGCAGCCGGAGCTGATCACGTAGGATTAGATGATTACATTACAAAAATCGAGAGCGGCTGGACCGATATCGACGTAATCATTACTATGCCAACTGTGATGGCGAAATTAGGTCGCTTGGGACGTGTGTTAGGTCCACGTGGACTTATGCCTAATCCAAAGTCAGGTACAGTGACTTTAGAAGTAGGAAAAGCAGTAAAAGAAGTGAAAGCTGGTAAAATCGACTTTAAAGTTGACAAAACAGGTATCATCCATACCTCCATTGGTAAGGTTTCTTTTGATGCAGCAAAATTGGTTGAAAACGCTCAAGAAGTCATCAATACCTTGATGAAATTGAAGCCGTCTTCGGCAAAAGGTACTTATGTTAAATCCATCAACATATCATCAACAATGTCTCCGGGCATTATCATTGATAAGTCGACTGTAAGCGGTTTGTAATATGACAAGAGAAGAAAAAAATCAAATTATTGATGAGTTGGGCGAAAAGTTCGCGGTAACTCCGTACTTCTACATCGCAAGTACAGCAGGTTTAACGGTAGCGGAAGCCACCAATTTTCGTAGAATGTGTTATGCAAGAGGTTTAGAGTTTCG
>JBILRJ010000048.1:0-14606 GCA_044372695.1 Spirosomataceae bacterium | reverse complement strand
TTTAGCTCTGAAAATGAAAAAACCTTCCGAACTATATGCAGCCTAATGAGAATTTTTTAATAGTTTTAGAAAACCAAAACTGTCAACCTATTTCAGGACAAGACACTTACATCTTACGTCTTACATCATACATCATACATTTGTGCCGCTCCGTTCAAATCTTTCGTTAGGATTAAGCGTAGGCCATAAATAAATTTTTATAGCGGATGACCCTTATATTTTTTAACCCTTAATTCGCATTATTACTTTTACCTATTACCTCTCTTTAATTAACCAACTAATTGATAAAATCCTCTATTGCATTTCTTCATATAAGTGCAGTGTTTTATATTTAGAAAATTTATTGAGAATGCGTTGAAATTATCAAAAATGTAATTACTTTGTGATTACAAAATAAAGAACATGGAAATTTCAATTGTCAATATAGGTAATTCAAAAGGAATTAGATTACCCAAGGTAATTCTTGAAAAATATCACATGATGGATAAAATTGAGGTCATATTGGAAGAAAAACAAATCATTTTAAGGGCCAAGGAAGAGCCACGAAAAGGTTGGGAAAAAGCATTTCAGCAAATGCATGCCAACGGAGATGATCAACTTTTGATGGATGATATTTTTGAAGATGAAAATTTAGAAGAATGGAAATAGGCTTTCAGTACGAGATTGTTTTGGTCAATTTAGACCCCACGGTAGGCAGTGAAATAAAAAAAACGCGGCCATGTGTGATTATTTCTCCGAACGAGATGAATCAGTATTTGAACACCTTGATCATCGCTCCCTTAACCAATAGTTTAAAAAATTATCCAACCAGGCTAATCATTCAGCACTCAGAAATAACTGGCTCCATTGCCATTGACCAAATCAGAACCATTGATAAAACACGTATCGTTAAAAGCCTTGGCACATTGACTCCCACAGACAGGGTGAAAATCAAAAAAATCATCCAAGAAACTTTGGTGAATTAGTTAGTTAGAGGGGGAGAGAGGAGAGAGAAAACGGGGAGAGAGAAGAGAGGAGAGAGGAGAGAGGAGAGAGAAGAGAAGAGAGGAGAGAGAAGAGAGAGAAGAGAGGAGAGAGAAAATGATTAAGATGTAAGACGTAAGATGTAAAAGTTTCTGGAGTACAATAAAACGCGCTCGGCTGTGCCGAGTGTGTACTATGAATTGAACTTGTAGTTCAATTACAATGAGATAGTGTTTTCTATCTCATTCCCCGCTGCCTTCGTTGCTTTGAGAGCCTCAGCAACCACCTCAGGCACCGGCTGGTAGGGTGATTTTTACATCATACGTCTTACATCTTACATCATTTTCTCTCTTCCCATTTTCTCTCTTCCTGTTTTCTATCTTCTCTCTTCGCTCAGGCACCGGCTGGTAGGGTGATTTTTCATCATACTTCTTACATCTTACATCTTACATCTTACGTCAATCCTCTACCGTAAAATAAATATGACTTCATTTTGACAAATCTGAACAAAATAAACCCCTGCAAATAATTATCCATTAACTGATTTTTATATCTTTGAAAAAATTATAACATCTAACCATTAATAGTGCATACAAGTCCATTCTGGACTGCCCTGTTTTTGGTGGGTGATGATTTCAAAAAATAGTACAGGATTTTTTAAATAGGTTAAATGCCCATGGGGATTTTATCGTCTATTTGAAAATGAATAAAACGAAATAAACCTTCGGTTATCTGCCTTAAAATGGGCGTATGTAAAAGTTTATTTCGCCAATATACAACAAGTTAGCACTAATATAATGACCAAATACGAACAACGAATAACAATTTTTATTGACATTTTAGGTTTCCGAAATATTGTCAAGAAAACTGAACTTGATGAAGAATTCACCGACAAAATTTTCGATGTTTTAAATTCAATGGAAAGTGAGCTGTTGGGAAATGAATTATTTGCAGAAATAAATATCGACAATACTGATCCAAAGTTTGAAAGAGTAAAGGAATTACGAGATTTGTTTTCTGAGGCTTTTAAAAGTAAATCATCAATTCAAATAAGCCACTTTTCTGATAGCATCGTCTTTTCAATTGGACTAGAAAGTGATATGAATACAATGACATTAATTGAATATTTAGGTCGAATAATATATCGACTTTGGAGGGAATTTAGAATTTTAATACGAGGTGGCGTTTCTATAGATAAGTTAATACATTCTGAAAACGGTATATTGTTTGGACCTGCTATGGTTAAGGCCTACGATTATGAGACAAATTTAGCCGATTTTCCAAGGATAGTTTTTGACGACCTATCATATATTGTGTTTAAAAAAAGTAAATCATATGATGCAATGAAAAATTTGATTAAACCGTTCTCGAGTAAAAAAGAAATTAATGGAAAAACCATAGAAATAAAAAATGGATTTGAAATTAATTTAGGAACATCGATTTTACACTTACTCAACAGTACTCTAACTTTAAATACTGTTAAACGAAATGAAGTTTTAAATATTTTGAACAATCTGACAAAAGAACTAACGACTTTGAAAGATGAAGCAACAACAGACAATATAAAGGAAAAATATAAGTATTTGATTGATGAAATTGAACGAATAATTTTTCCAACGATGTAAATACTTGTATTATCAGCAATTTTGCCATTGGCGGGATTTCGTGTTCCAAAGAAAGTTTTGAGGTAAAAGTCCTGCCCTTCGGGCAGCTTTCAAACGTTAGTGGCAATCTTAAAATTCGTCAATTAATAAAATACAATGATCAAATTACGAATAGAAAAATGAAAGAAACTTTAGATAATGATTCAACAAAAAAACAATTAGGATTTGAATATCAAAAACTAATTGCTTTAGAATACTGCCTATATGCTAAGAATGGAGAGCATGTCTATATTGAATGCTTTGGCGATGTTCAGTTTGGAAATGAATCAATCGAAGTTAAGCATCATGAAGGAGATTCGAACCTTACAAGCAACTCTGTGGATGTATGGAAAACATTGAAAAACCTTGTCATTGAATATGACAAATTAAAGTCGAATGATAGATTTATTCTTCACACTACTCAAAATGTGCCGAGTGATAGTATTTTTTACAACTGGAATCAGCTCACAAAGGCCCAAAAGTATAAAAAACTCGATGATCATTCTATTTCAGCTACTTCTAAACCATTTAAAGATGTAATTTTTGATACTAAAAATATATCCAAACCTGACCTGTTGGGAATCTTAGATAAGTATATTATTTACAGTGGTGAGCCCAAGATTGAGGAAAAATTGGAACAATTAAAAGAACATCCAACCTTTAAAATAATAGATGATAAATTGAAAAGTGCTGCCATCGGAGTTTTACATCAATGGATAATAGAAAAAGCTATTGGTAATTCAGACAAATGGGAAATTAATATTACCGACTTCAATTCAGATTTACAATTCAATTTATCCAAGTTTACCAAAGATTATATTCCGTTCCCATCTGTTAAGGAGCCAATAAGAGATGATGCGAACTTGAAAAAAGGTTATAAGTTCATTGAAAAATTGAATGCAATATCAATTAGAAAAAACGATTTGCATCAGGCATTTCAAGATTACGTTAGATCGGAGAATGTTTACGAAGAAATTCTAAAAATAAACCCTACATTAAAAGATAACATAATAAATTATGAAGAGGAGACAAATTATAGTCTCCATACTGAAAAAAGTTCAGCCTCCTATCACTTATCAATCGACTCATTCAAAGACGATTCACACATAAGAAAATCTCAAGAAGTTTATTTTAAATGTATTGCCAATCCTCATAATGAAATTCAAGGATTTTATGGAACTCAAAAATTTTTTCGAAATGGAAGAATTCAGAATATTAATGAAACCAGTGATTTTGAATGGCTATATAAAGAAATTGATATATGAATATAGATCAAACTGAAAAGATTCTTTTTAACCCTTTATTTACATCAAAACTATTACTGATGGCTTTGACTGGTTCAAATAAGAATAAGCTAAAAATTGAACTTATCTATTACGTTCTCCCTCTTATTTATAATGATACAATAAAGGAAAAACTTGTGAGAAGTACAGCAAAGAGTACTTTTAATACTTTTTTAAATCCCGAAGTTAAAATGGAATTAATCGTAATTGAAACTCTTTTAGTTAATTACAGGAATAAGACCAAAGAAGCTTTGATTACCTTATCAAATTTATACAATGTTGATATTTCAAACTACGTAATTCTTAAGCAGGAACAGAAAATAACTTATTTAGAAGAGAAAGATCCTATATTAAAAGAATATTATAAAGCGGCATTTAATTTAGGATCAATTCTATCCAAAGAAGATTACAAATCTATATTTATAAATTTATAAAATTATGCAAGCATCAATATCACATATATTTCTTTTTAAAGATAATGAGGAAACACGAACACTAAATTTCGATGACGGATTAAATATAATTTCCGGTGATTCTAAAACAGGTAAAAGTGCAGTAATTGAAATTCTCGATTATTGTTTATTTGCAAGCAGATCTACTATACCAAAAGGAATTATAACAGACTGGACAGATCTTTACTGCATAATCTTTAAAGTTAAAGACAAACATTTGATTATTGGAAGAAGAAAAAATAGTAATCAAATGTATTTCAGTGTTGAAATTAATTCGGATTTCCTTACCTGCTTTTCAATAGAATATTTCAGTGAGAAGAAACTGATTGATTTAGATGAAGCTAAAAGAGAATTTGAAAAACACATCGGAATTTCTGTTTTAGATACAAGGGTTGATGAAGAGGAAGATAAAAGGAAATCGGGAGGAAAAGCAACAATGCGCAGTTTTGTGCCTTTTTTGTTTCAGCATCAAAATCTTATTGCAAACAAACATAGTCTTTTTTATAGGTTTGATGATTTTTACAAGAGAAAAAAAACGATTGACGATTATCCTATTCTTATGGGATGGGGAAATGCTGATTTTTTTGATTTACAGAGAAATTTAGAAAGTAAGCAAAAAGAATTAAGTCAAAAGAAAAAGCTAGTTGAGAAGTTAAAAATTAGTAATGGACAATTAAGAGATGATCTTTATGGTGTTTTATCATTTTACTTTACTTTTTTAGGCAAAGAGTTATCTGATGATATTAATCTGCCTGATCTTAAAAAACTTGTCACAGATTTACCAAACTCTAATGCTAATTCAGTTGGTGATCAAAACCTTAATGAAGAACTGAGAAAAATAGATAACTTAATATTTGAGAAAAAGAAAGAATTAGATACAGTCCAAAATTTATTATCTACAATTGAATCTAATAATGACATATCTAAAAATTATTCTAAGAATATTAATCGATTAAAATCATTAGCATCAATCGAAACAAATGTTAGTGGAATTCATTGCCCTCTTTGTGATCAAGAAGTAGAAGCGATAAAAGAGAAAATTGCGGTCATCCAAGAATCTAATGAAATATTAGAGGACGAATTTGTAAAAATCGGCACATACGTAAATGATACTTCAGCTCAAAACGCCTCACTGCGAAAAGAGCGAGATGATCTAAAGAAAGAATTGAAGGAACTAAATATCAAAGCTGAAAGTCTAAATAAACAGATATTAACAGAATTTAATACTAAAAATGAATACGAAAAAGGCTTATTATTAAAAGGTAGAACGGAAGCGAATGCTCAAAATCTTATTGAAAGAAATAAGCTTTTATCAAATAGCAGAAGTGATTATTCAGAATTAGAAGCTGAAATTGAAGTACTCAAAAATAAACTTGCTGGCTTCAATCTAAAAGAAGAATTACAAAAGGCACAAATAATATTAAGTGAAAAGATGAGTGCTATCTGTGAACTACTTGATTTTGAGGAAGAGTTCAAACCAGGTTTGATACTTTTTGATTTGGAAAAATTTAGCCTGAAGTACAATGTAAAAGATAAAGAGAACATTCTATTATCAGAGATGGGAAGTGGTTCAAATTGGTTAGCAATACATTTATCTACATTTATAGGATTTTTATATCTACATAGTATAACTACTACATCTAAAATACCTTCAATTCTAGTCTTGGATCAACCAAGTCAGGTTTATTTTCCAAAAGTATACAAGCAATTAGATGAAGAAGTTGAAAATGTACAAAAGAAAGTTGATGATAATATTTTTCAAGTCAAAAATATATTTAAAGTTATTTCTGATGAAATTATTAATATTCACAACGAATGTGGTTACAAACCACAAGTAATAGTTTTGGAACACGCTGATGAAGACGAGTTCGATAAATTTGTTAAATATAGATGGAGCAAAAATGGTGAAAAATTAATATAATGATTAACAAAATAAAGATCTCCTATAACACCACCTAGCCAAAATTGGCGGTTCTGTGGTTAAATAAAGCTTTCTGGCCGTTAGGTACCGTATTAAATGCCTACAACCAATTCCCTTTCTGGTAATATCCAAACTTTAGTGACTATTAAACCTGAGGCGTATGTGATGGAGGATTGAAAGTGCTATCATGAACGCTACAAAAACAGCCGACAAGATGTTAAGTTAAATGAATTAGTATTTCACGGCACACAGCCTGATTTTATGAATTAATTATTACATTTGAATCTTCTTGAAACGTCAAACATACAGAAATGTGAATTCATCTGATCTGAAAATCTGAAATACCTAAAAGATGATCATTTTCTATTAAGTCAAGGTGCTGATGGTGATGCATTTGAATCAGGATTAGAGATTATGGAGGCGAAAAGGAATTGAATTAACCAATATCACGAATTAATATCGATGCAAATCATTCACAAAATAGACGACTTTTTATCAACCATTTTCCCAGAGCTTATGGGGGGGGGTAATTCGCTGATTGTCAGTACATTAGAGAATTATTATACTTTTGGACCATATAAACCAAAAGTAAGCATTGACAACGGTTGGGTAATCATAGAAATTGATACTAAAGCCATCGTTTCACAGGATGCCGATTACAAAAATACGGTAAGCCTTTGTGAAAAAGGAAAATACGCAGAGGCCAAACCAATTCTAAAAAATCTTATTGAAAAAAATCCCACAAATTCGGAATACCACCGAATTATGGGACAAATACTATCTGACGAAGGCGATCAGGAAGAAGCTATCAATTGCTTAATTGATGCCTTACGTTGGGACCCCAAAAATGCATGGGCATTACTTATGATGGGTAACATTTTTGCTAAGTTCAAAAATGATATTCCCATTGCCATGAAATATTATGACCAAGCCCTACTAGTTAACCCTAATGATCACATTACCATTAATAATATCGGCGCAAACCTTTTACAACAAGGAAAATTAGAAGAAGCCAAAAAATATTTTTGGGAAGCGTTAAAGATTAACAACGGATATCCAAATACGCATTTTGCTTTGGGTATGATTGCTGAAATAGAAGAAGACTTACATTCTGCTTTTTACAGCACCATTCAAGCCATTAAACTGAATAAAAATAAGGATGTTTTATATCAGAACTCCGTAAAACAAGCATTCGATATTTCAAAAAAAATCATTGCAACCGATATCGGCAAAAAAATATTTAGGGAATACAGACATAAACTTGAATTTGATGGCGATAGAAAAATTGACATTGTTCAAGATGATGAAATACCAACAGCAGCAAAATTTGAGTTTGCCGAAAACTATGAAAGAGACACTCACCTTGTAAAATATAAACCTAGTTATCCAGCAGTTGAACACTTAATAATGCATGAATTAGTGCATTTAGATTTTGTGATTGAAGCAAGAAAAAAGGAATTAAACCAATTGTTTGTTTCAACTCAAAATCATAAAACAGAATTTATTAAAGGGCTTGAAGCAACATTATCGAAATTGAACAAAATGGGCATTTCGGATAAGTCAATGGCTGATTATTGTTCCAATTTATTTGAAGGCATGAACCGTCAGATATTCAACACTCCCATTGACTTATTTATAGAAAATTTCCTTTATAATGAATACGCTGAACTTAGACCTTTTCAATTTATTTCACTTTACAATATGTTGCAAGAAGGTCTCGAGGCCGTAACAGACAAAAAGATTGTTGAACTCTCTCCGAAAGATATTCTTTCAAAAAGCAAGATTTACAATTTAGTAAATGCCATTCAGTTCAAAGAATTGTTTGGTCTAGATTTAATTAAAAATTTTCATGCTAAACCTATAGAATTCAAACATGCAACAGATTTTTACGATGAATATCTTCAATACAAAGAAGACAAGGAGCCTGCTGAGGAATATGAATTGGTTATGCATTGGGCGGAAGACTTGAAGCTTGACAAGTACTTCGAACTTGTAAATGAAAATGAGTTTAGAACAAAAAGAACAGATATTGACAACCTCCTTTCTTCAATAGAAAAAGACCCTTATGATTTAGAGTCCAAAGACCCGAACAAACAAAGGGAAATGGACAAATTTCAAAAATCACAAGAGCAATTAGGTCTAAATATGGTTGTCGCTATGTTTATGGTGGATGCCTTGCAGTTTTTTGAAGGTAAAACAAAAGATGAAATCAAAAAGATTGCTTTTGAAATTGCCATGCAAGGAACGCAAGGTTATAGACCAGACAAAGACAATTATCGAATCAACTCAATAAAAAACAAGACTTTTTCTGGCTACCATATTTTAGCTTATTACTACGTGAGTTGGTCATTAGCAATTCCCGAAATGGTATCTGAATTAAACTTGCCTTATGAAGCAGAGTATAAAATGGCTTTAACAATGCATAAATCGAATAAGCAATGAAAGAAAGCGAAGAAATAACAGAAGCACTTTTGAAATTCAGAAATGAAAGAGATTGGGAGCAATTCCACAATCCAAAAGATTTGGCATTAGCGATTAGCATTGAATCTGCTGAACTTTTAGAATTATTTCTTTGGAAGAAAGCAGATGAAGCAAATGTTGAAAAAGTAAGAGAAGAACTTGCTGATATTTTTTCTTTTGCCTTTTTGCTCGCAGAAAAATATGGGTTTGATGTAAAGGAAATTGTTTTGGATAAAATCAAAAAAAATGGAGAGAAATATCCAGTAGATAAGTCTAAAGGAACAGCAAAAAAGTATGATGAGTTATAAAGAATTTGAGTTATCTATAGAGGTTTCTGAACCTTATCCGTTTAATCTTGAATCCATTAAGAGAATTGAAAATAATCTATGGGTGAAGAATCAATGGCCTCTAGTATATTTTTTAAAAAATGAAGGTTTAAGCAAAGCATATATCGGTGAGTCAACAAATGCATCCTCAAGATTAAAAAATCATTTAGCTAATCCCAAAAAATCAAAAATTTTTCAAACTGTTAATATAATTGGCAGCGATAAATTTAATAAGTCAGCAACATTAGATTTAGAATCAAGGCTTATTCAATATATAAATGCAGAAGGCACATTTACAACTGAAAATTTGAATCTAGGTCTTCAAAACCACAACTATTACCAACAAGATTTGTACAAAAACCTATTTTATACTGTTTGGGAAAAGTTGATTGAAAGAAAAATAGTTTCCAAATCTCTTGCAGAGATTGAAAACTCGGAATTATTTAAATATTCCCCTTATAAAGCGTTAAATGATGAACAATACAACTCAGTTTTAGAAATACTTACATGCATTAATAAATCTGAAGGGAATGCAATATTCGTAAGTGGTGGTGCAGGTACCGGCAAAACAATTATGGCTAGCTACTTAATGAAACTTTTAAAAACTGATGTTATAGATAACGATGATCTAGAATTAAGCAAAGACGACCTGCACGAAATTATTTTAATAAGAGAATTTCAAAAAAAATATCCTAAAGCAAAAATTGGATTCGTAATAGCAATGACCTCTTTAAGAGATACGATAAAAAAGGTTTTCGCAAGTGTCCCTGGTCTTGACAAAAATATGGTTATGTCACCATCAGATACCTTCAAATTAGGAATTAAATATGATTTACTAATTGTAGATGAGGCACATAGACTTAGACAATTTAGAAACATAAGTTGGATGGGTGTATTTAGACAAAACAATCTTAGTTTAGGTCTTGGGGATGATGGTACAGAATTAGATTGGATTATTGCAAACAGTAGTAACCAAATTTTCTTTTACGATTCAGCTCAATCCGTAAAACCATCTGACATTAACGAAAATAGGTTCGCTGAAATATTTAATAAAAAGAACACATTAAAACTTAGTTTAAAATCTCAAATGAGATCAAAAGGAGGTAATGATTATATTTCTTTTGTTGACAAATTACTTAATTGCAAGGAAGTTATAAAACCAGAATTGCCAGAAGATTTTAGTTTGGAATATTTTGATGATTTCTCTAATCTATACAAAAAACTAAAAGTCAAAGAAAATGAATTTGGATTATGTAGAATGATTGCTGGTTATTCATGGAAATGGATTTCAAAAAACGATTTGAATTTATATGATATAGAATTAGATGGTTTAAAATTTCAGTGGAATTTAACAGCAAATGATTGGATAAATTCAAACAACTCTTTTGAACAGATAGGTTGTATTCACACTACTCAAGGCTATGACCTAAACTATGTAGCGGTTGTTTTTGGTCTTGAAATAGATTACAATCCTCAACTAAATACTATTGAAATAGATAAAACTAAATATTTTGATAAAAATGGAAAAAATGGTGTTACTAACATTGATGACCTTAAAACTTATATATTAAATATATACAAAACAGTGCTTTATAGAGGCATTAAAGGAGTTTACATCTACGCCTGTAATGAGAACTTAAAAAAGTATTTGAAACTTCACTTAGATGCTAATACCAATTTGACAGTAAGCAATGATTCAAAAGCTAATACGCCTAGAATAATTCCTTTTGAATCTGTTAAGCCATATGTAAATGCTATTCCATTGGTTGACTACAAAATTGCGGCAACTAATTTTACAGATCCTCAATTTTATGATGAATTTAGTTGGGCAGAATTGCCAATGCAAGTTAGCTCTCGTGAAGGTTATTTTATTGCTCAAGTAATTGGTGAATCTATGAATAAAAAAATACCAAATGGCTCATTCTGTCTTTTTGAGGAATATAACAACATCGCTGGAAGCCGAAATGGTGAAATTGTTCTAGTGCAATGTACAAATATTCAAGATGGGAATTATGGCTCAGGTTTTACTATTAAAGAGTACAGTAGTGTTAAAGTCGTTACAGAGGAAACTTATCGTCATAAATCAATTACACTAAAACCATTAAGTGATGATGATTCTTTTGAAGATATTGAACTGTTTGAAGACGAATTAATTGATTTTAAAGTGATAGGAATTTTTAAGAAAATATTAAATTGGTAACTCAACACTTTTGGTGGCACATTTGCAGTTTTTGCCGACACACAAATCAACACTAAAAAATGCAAAAGAGCTACCAAACCAGAGCACCGAGACAGGACAAACAATAAACGAAACAACCACGACATACAGAAGGGCAGCTTGTAACCAGGGTTTGGCAAAAGTGGTGTTTCAATGCTCCAAAGACACATTTGTGGTGAAAATGGCCACTCTTGCAGAGAAAATTTTTGATTAAAATAAAGCCTAATTATTTTCCATTTTCTCTATTCTGCGAAGGCAAAGTATCTGAGCAATCAATTTAAGTCTTACATCATCATTCCCTCTCTCCCCCGGTTGCTGCGCTAGGTTGCTAAGGTCCTCGAAGCATCTCTCTTCACCCTTGTCTGAACGATGACTTATGTGATTTTTATGATAGTATGATTTATCTAAGTGATTCAATCACGGCTATCATTTAATCAAAAAAATCATGGTTCAGACAATGAGAGCCTCAGGCACCGGCTGGTAGGGGGATTTTTACATCTTACGTCTTACATCATACATCATTTTCTCTCTTCCCATTTTCTCTCTCCTTCCCCGCTGCCTTCGAGTGCTTCGAGAGCCTCAGCAACCACCTCAGGCACCGGTTGGCACAATGGTATTTAATACATTTTCCAACCTGATTGATTGCATAGGTAAAAACCAAGATAAATCCCCTTAAATTCTCGCTTAATCCGACGAAAGAAAATTGACAAATGATGAATTTACCATAGCTATAATACCTATTAGCTCATAATTCATCATTCATAACTCATAATTCATTCAGGCATCGGCTGGTTATGTGATTTTTCTTACGTCTTACATCATACATCATCTTCTCTCTTCCCATTTTCTCTCTCCTCTCTTCTCGTTTTCTCTCTTCCCATTTTCTCTCTTCCCGTTTTCTCTCTTCTCTCTTCTCTCTTCTCTCTCCTCTCTTCCCATTTTCTCTCTTCATGTCTTCTCTCTCCTTCCCCGCTGCCTTCGAGTGCTTCGAGAGCCTCAGCAACCACCTCAGGCACCGGTTGGCACAATGGTATTTAATACATTTTCCAACCTGATTGATTGCATAGGTAAAAACCAAGATAAATCCCCTTAAATTCTCGCTTAATCCGACGAAAGAAAATTGACAAATGATGAATTTACCGTAGCTATAATACCTATTAGCTCATAATTCATCATTCATAACTCATAATTCATTCAGGCATCGGCTGGTTATGTGATTTTTCTTAAGTCTTACATCATACATCATCTTCTCTCTTCCCATTTTCTCTCTCCTCTCCTTTAGTTTTCTCTCTTCCCATTTTCTCTCTCCTGTCTTCCCATTTTCTCTCTTCCCGTTTTCTCTCTTCTCTCTTCCCATTTTCTCTCTTCCCATCTTCTCTCTTCTCTCTCCCTCTCTTCTCTTTTAAACGAAACCAAACCGGTGAGTTTATTACGTTTAAAACAATATTTTCGGAAATCACTTGTTGAATTATTAAAAAAATGCTAATTTTGTGTCCCGATTAAAGGGCTTTGTGGCCGAGTGGCTAGGCAGAGGTCTGCAAAACCTTGTACAGCGGTTCGAATCCGCTCGAAGCCTCCCAAACCTTCCAATGAATTTTGGAAGGTTTTTTTTGTGCTTTTCCGCTAAATTTAATTACCCTAAAACAGTTTGCCGAAATATTCAATATTTTATCAAAATAATGCAATCAAGCACATAGCATTGTTTTGAAAAATTCTAAATAAGACTGCAGTTCTTAAAAAAAGCTGAAAATCAAGTAGAAATTAATTGTTTACTAAAAAATCAGATTGTAGTTTTGCGGACTGATTTAAAACAGAATTCTAAAATTATGTTTAACAAAAAAATAAGTCTCATTGGTCTATTATTTTCTTTTGCGTTGACATTTGCACTTTCAAATTCAACATTAGCTCAAGACGCAGCAGAAGGAGAAACATTATTTAAAAACAATTGTGCCGCATGCCATGCTACCTCAGATGAAATTCTTGTGGGTCCAGGCTTAAAAGGCATTAGCGAGCGTCGCCCGATCGATTGGATCGTCAAATGGGTACATAATCCGCAAGCAGTAATTGCTTCAGGTGATAAATACGCTAACGATTTGTACAATAAATTCAACAAAGCGGCAATGACCCCATATCCCAACTTCTCAGAAGCTCAGATCAAGGGAATTGTTGCCTACATAGATGCATCTAATGCAGCACCTGTGGCTGCGGCAGGAGCAGCGCCTGTAGCCGGTGCAGCAGCAGCGCCTGTGCAGAGTTCAGGCGGAATGATGGAAGTGCTCTTGGTTGCTTTATTGGCCATCATGGTTTTGGTACTTATCGCATTATTGTCCATTGTTAATTCATTGAGTAAATTATCGGGACCTAATACAGATTCAGAATCTCCATTTTTACAAAGACTTGCTGAAAATGCGAAACAATTGGCAGCAAATTCATCTGTCAAAACAGGAGTAATTATCCTGGTACTTCTATTGGGAGGTAAAGCAACAATCGATTCTGCATATGGTGTAGGGATTCATCAGGGTTATGCTCCAGAGCAACCCATTAAATTCTCGCACAAATTACACGCAGGACAATATCAAATCAATTGTAATTATTGTCACACGGGAGTATACGAAGGCAAAGGTGGCAATGTTCCATCGGCTAATATTTGTATGAACTGCCACAATGCAATCAAAAGAGAATCACCAGAGATTCAAAAAATCTATACCGCTTTGGAAAAGAACGAGCCAATTCAATGGGTTCGTGTTCACAATTTACCTGATTTGGCCTATTTTAACCACTCACAACACACCAACGTGGGTGGTTTGGAGTGTAAAAACTGCCATGGAGAAATCGAGAAAATGGAAGTTGTGGAGCAGCGTTCTACCTTAACCATGGGTTGGTGCATCGATTGCCACCGTGCGACAGATGTTAATTCAAAAGGAAATGCCTATTACGATAAATTAGTTGAGCTGCACAACAAAGACAGCAAGACTCCTTTAAAAGTTCAAAATATCGGTGGTTTAGAGTGTTCTAAGTGCCATTATTAATAGTATTATAAAAGATTCAAAATTATTCTGAATAAGAAAGATTATATGGAAAATTCGAACAAAAGGTATTGGAAAGGAATTGAGGAGCTAACCAATGAGCCATCGTTTGTAAAAAATATCCACAATGAGTTTGGCAATATGCCATCTGAAAATGATGCCAAAGGGGAATCTTTGGTAGATGGTTCAGCGACTCATCGTCGTGATTTTTTAAAGATGTTAGGTTTTGGTGTTGCTGCAGTTTCATTGGCAGCATGCGAGGCGCCGGTTAAAAACACCATCCCTTATTTGAACAAACCTGAAGATGTTGAGCC
>JBILRJ010000295.1:0-3936 GCA_044372695.1 Spirosomataceae bacterium | reverse complement strand
CCGGGTCTTTAGAGGTACTTACATCCTCTAAAATCACCTGGGTATTTTTATTTTGTAGCCATTGGTATTTATTATCAGACATTTGAGATTTCCCAAATTTCAAATCAAAATAGCTTTTAAATTCCAGAAACAAGTCGCCAACCTCCTTGCTTTCATCTAAAAACACATCCAATGTAATTTGTGTAATTTTCTGATCAGCATTTGTCTGGTAAGTAATGTCAACAAAATTTAAATCTGAATCATCTAAAAATTGAGTGAATGATTTCCCCTGCTCAGGTTGAACCTCAGAAACTTCAACAACTTCTTTGATGTCTTGTAAATCTTGTCCCCAATTAACACTTCGAATAATTCCAATGGATGATTTTGTAATTTTCTTAAATAATTCCGAACTCGAATCCCATATTTTTTGTTGTTCAAAAGCATTCTTTTGATCTGAACTGAGTGCCTTATCCTTTGTGGAATTTGACTCTCCACAAAAAAACAAAAAACAACTTGATAATATACAAAGTATGGAAATGTTTAATAAGGATTTGATTGTTTGAAATTTCATAAGGCGAAAATTACTATTTAATTGATTTGATAAAATTAAAATATTTTTTAGGTAGGTTTGTTCAAATTGTAAATTTTATTTCTTATTTTTGTGACAGAATTAAAACTAGTTAAGTCTAGTAAAAATATTTAAGATTATTAGTGGTTAGGTATTTTAAAAATGAGCCGGTCTTTGACTGGCTTTTTTTTTGTTCAAAATTCAATTTTCATTTAAATAAGATCCATGAATTATCTGCTATTTATTTTAGGTGGGGCTCTATTACTAACTGTATGGAAGTATTTTATTCAAGGCAAACAATTGATGCTTTTGAAAAATGAACTAACTTCATTAGAAAAAGATTTATTCAAAAAAAATGAAGTTTTTGATGAGAATAAACTCTTGTTCGGACAGGTTTCTTTTTTGAAAGGACAAAATCAATCATTGGAGGCACACATTCAAAATTTAAAGAATGATGAGCAAAAGTTAAGAAAAATATTGACCGAAATAAGCCATGAGACAATCATACAACAAGGTAAAACATTAAATGAACAACAAGAAACTAAACTAAATGATGTACTTAATCCACTAAAAGAAAAATTAAAAGAATTTGAAAATCGGGTACAAGAAAATCAACAAACCAATTCACAACAAAGTGTTTTGTTACTAGAACAAATCAAAAACTTAACTAGCCTTAACCAAACGGTCACCCAAAAAACCGAAGACTTAACCAATGCCTTAAAAGGCTCTAACAAAGCTCAAGGAAATTGGGGTGAAATGATCTTGGAGCGAGTATTAGAAAGTTCGGGATTAATCAAAGGAAGAGAATATGAAACCCAGTTTGTGACCAAGAATCAATTCAATGAAATCATTCAGCCAGATGCAGTCATCTTTTTGCCAGATCAGAAGAACTTAATCATCGACAGTAAGGTATCATTGATAGCTTATGATCGCTACACAAAAGCCGAGGAAGGGACACCCGAAAAAGAAAACGCCTTAAAAGCGCACATTGAATCCCTAAAAACACACATCAGAGGCTTATCATCTAAAGATTATCATACGGGAATTGGACTATCAAGCCCTGATTTTATTCTTTTGTTTATTCCAATAGAATCCGGATTTGTGGCAACTGTCAGTCAAGATACTACGCTATTTAATTTTGCATGGGATAAAAAAATCGTTTTGGTTTCACCATCCACTTTATTAGCTACTTTACGAACCATTGCATCGGTTTGGAAAACGGAAAACCAAACAAGAAATGCGGTAGAAATTGCCAAAAAAGCAGGGGAATTGTACGATAAATTTGTTGCATTTACCTCTGACGTACAAGAAATAGGAAAACATCTTCAAAGAGCGGAAGACGCGCAACAATCAGCCATCAACAAATTAAGTACTGGGAAAGGGAATTTGATTAATAGAGCACTCTATCTCCACAATATGGGCATTCGTACTACAAAAGAAATTCATCCTGATTTAATTCAAGATGAATCCAATTCTAGTGAAAATTTGAAGGAATAAATTTAAACTTTTTTCAAAAAACAAGTTTTCAAAACCATTATCGTTTTATCAACTTTGCCTTCAATTTCATCCCCTCCACCAGTTAAACGAATGTTTCGTACCATAGTACCTCGTTTGATAACTCCTGAGGAACCCTTGACTTTCAAATCTTTGATGACGGTAACCGAATCCCCTTCGCTCAATTGATTCCCATTGCTATCTTTAACTTCCATAAATTGATCGATGGCTTTAAATATGTTCAATATTATTGTTTATATGATTGATTTTTATTCCTAAATCCTAACAATTTTTGAGCAAGATCTGGTCTTTGTAACTTAGTCAGTCGGTTCCTAATCCAATCTTTAAATTCTGCTTTGTACCAAAAGAAATAATTATTTTGATTTTGTTTCTCCTCTTTAGTTTTAGCTGTTTTGATGGGTTGCAAGGTATAAGGATGCACGCCAGAATAATAAATCACCTCGGCAACAGTCATGGGGGTAGGTGTAAAATCTTGTACTTGTTCCAAATGAAAACCTAAGTCTTTGGTTTCTGCGGCCAAATTAGCCATATCTACTTCTTCGCATCCAGGGTGACTAGAAATAAAATAAGGAATCAGTGGTTGGCGTAATCCATGTTTAGCAGAGATTTCATCGTACTTCTCTTTAAACTTCCTGAAGTACTTAAATGAGGGCTTACGCATCACGCGCAAAGTAGCATCTGATGTATGCTCAGGAGCGACTTTTAACCTTCCTGAAACGTGACGTGTAATCAATTGCTCCATGTATTCGTCATGATTACCGTCTTGATTGTTTTTATTGAAATCATCCACAAGTAAATCGTAACGTACTCCAGAGCCTACAAAAGCTTTCTTAACTCCCTTATGGGCATCAACCTTTTGATAAATATCAGTCAAAGGTTTATGAGAAGTATCCAAATTAGAACAAATAACGGGATGTATACAACTTGGACTGGAACAACGCGCACAGATGGATTCATCCTTTCCTTTCATGCGATACATATTGGCAGATGGGCCACCGAGATCGGAAATGTATCCTTTAAAATCAGGCTGATTCACAATGGTGTCCACTTCCTTCATGATTGACTTTTCACTTCGAGAGGCAATGAATTTACCTTGATGAGCTGAAATTGTACAAAAGCTACATCCACCAAAACAACCACGATGCATATTGATCGAAAATTTAATCATCTCAAAAGCTGGAATTGGCCCTCTTTTTCGGTACTTGGGATGAGGTAGACGTGTATAAGGTAAATCAAACGACTTATCCATTTCTTCCTCTCCCATTGTTTTGAAAGGAGGATTAATCACCAATACTTGATCGCCTACTTTTTGGGTAATTCGATTCGCCTGCCACTTATTGGACTCCACCTCTACAATTTTGAAATTAGAGGCATATTTTATTTTATCTACTAGGCATTCTTCATGACTGGTTAATTCAACTGTCTCGACATTCTCTAACGGGGGAATCGCAAGATCTTTGTCTTGCAAATAGGCCACCTGATGAATGTTGGTTAATTCTTTCAAAGAAAATCCTTCCTTAACACCACGAATAATATCCCTCAAAGGTTGTTCTCCCATCCCATAAACCAACATGTCTGCACCAGAATCAACTAGAATCGAAGGAAATAAACGATCTGCCCAATAGTCATAATGCGTTACGCGACGTAAAGAGGCCTCGATACCACCAATTAAAACGGGCACATCTGGGTAAATCTCTTTTAATATTTTGGAATATACGGTTGTCGCATAATCTGGTCTAAATCCTGCCTCGCCTCCTGGCGTGTAGGAATCATTGGATCGAAGGCGTTTGTTGGCTGTATAATGGTTCACCATAGAATCCATACAGCCAGCTGTAACACCAAAAAAATATTTGGGTTTGCCTAATTTCTTAAAA
>JBILRJ010000294.1:0-3941 GCA_044372695.1 Spirosomataceae bacterium | reverse complement strand
GCTTCGATAGTTACGGTTATTTTATCTAAAAATGATTTTGCCCACTATTATATTTTTTTATTTTTACCCTTAAGTGTATTTATATCAGATTTGTATGTACAATTGAAAAATCAACAAGAGGGAAATGGACGATTACTTTATGTTGTGTTTCTAATTATTATAGGAGTAAATTTTAATTACAATTTTTTGGGAAAATCAATTGGCTTAATTAAGAGTAAATTATTGCATCAGCCGGAAAATCAATTTGAATTTGGAAAACCATTGCAAAGTTTGGCGAATGAAGAATTAACAAATTGGTTAAAATTACACAAAGGTAAACATCCCGCGTCCTTGATTGTGTTAGGTTGGACTCAAGCACAAGCTATATATTACGTTCTACGAGAAGATTTTTCTACTAGCGCTCGATCTTCACATGTATTTTACCTGTTAGATTCTTTTCAAAATAAAAATTGGGAATTTTTTAATAAAGAACAAGAAATATTTTTAGATGATATTAAAAAGGACGAGCCATTATTTATTGTAGATAACTGGGGGATCATGGATAAACTAAAAGGACAAAAATTTACTGATTATATCTTGTCCCATTACGATTACCAAATCAGCTTTGCCGAAAATAAAGTCTACAAAAGAAAATCGTTGATCAAATAAATGGACTTTAGCCTAATCGATGGCTTGATCATTTTTTTTGCGAAAAAATCAATTCCGCTTAAATTTTGAAAAAAAAATTAGTTTGAATACCTTTGAAAAAATTATTACCATGACCACTGATACACTTGAACCACAAGCGCCTTCGACGCGCTCCTTATTCAGCATTTTAGCTTTAACAGAAGTGATGCCTTTATCCAAAGGTTTGAAAACATTTTTGTCGCAAAAAATACAACAAGTAAATTTCAAACGAGGAGAAATATTTTGCCATGAGGGTGAAATGTGTCATCGCCTATACATTTTAAAAAAAGGTGTTGCTAGGGGATTTTTAACCTTGGAACAAACGGAAATAACCAATTGGCTTTGCTTGGAAAAGGAATTCATTATTTGCTTCAACTCCTACCTAAAAAACATTCCTTCCAAGGAAAACTTTCAAGCCTTAGAGGATTGCCATTTTGATTACATTGAGTTGGAAGATTTAACCCATTGCTTCAATCATTTTCCTGAAATGCAGGTTTTGTATCGTTCCCTCTTGGAAAAATATTTCTTAGCATCTTATGACCGAGAAATCATTCTACGCATCCCCAATGCCTCGGATCGATTTAACTATTTCAAACAGAATTTCAAACGTGGGCTGATTGAAAAAGTGCCCGCCAAATACCTCGCTTCCTTTTTAGGCATGCGTCCAGAGACTTTTTGTCGGATTTCGAAGGAATAAACAAACTGTCTTGATAATTATCAAATGAAAAATAATCTATTATTCCCGGCCGAATGGAATTATCAAAAACAAATTTTAATTTGCTTAAGACATTTAAATCTAGCAGGTTGAATGTAATAGTTAGTAGAATTAGAATAATTGTAAAAATCCACGGATCCTTGATTCGTGGATTTATTATTTCAAAGAACTGATCCAGTTTTTGACCAATTCTATGCCTTCTTCATGCCTTAATCTCCTACCTAATTCGGGCATCATGACGCCCGGATCTCGAGAAGCCATGCGATAATGCAAAATACTCTCCTCGGGTTTTCCAGCAACTAAATCAAATTGTAAATTTCCAGAACCGCGTCCTGCCGCTACAGGTGGCTTATTAAATCCATAAGTAGTTTTGTTGGTATTGTCCCAATTCAAAAACAAGCCAGAAGAACGTGCCGGCCCGCCTGCATTATGACAATGTGCGCAATTGATGTCTAAATATGCCTTAGCGCGCTCGTCCAAACTGGCTGAAGCATCAGAATAATTGACCAAAGAGGGAATTGATGGGTGATCTGTAGGTAAATTATCCAAGTGCCCATTCTCTGACCAATGCTTCAACTGATTTTTGGTTCCCGAAGTATAAGGAAAATCTCCATTTAATTGGCGAACCGATGGCCCAATCGGCGTCATTTTTCCATTTTTCTCATGACATCCTTTGCACTGATTCATGTTGGGAACCGCATATTCAAAGGTCTGTTTTTGGCCCTTCCCATTCACCCATGAAATTAACTCTTCCCCTCCAGCAACTTCCAAAACTGCATCGGTTTGCTCTTTATTCCAAATATAAGGCAAAGCTACCCAACCCTTCGCTTCGTGCAACAAGACCCTTGTCTCCATGATTTTCCTTCCCAATTTTTCATTCCGCTCATCATTTTTGTAATAAAAAGTCTTTACAATGGCTGTCCCGACAGGAAATTGCAAGACCGAATCAGGGTTGTAATTTACCTTAGCTCCATTCGGCATTCGAATAAACCGAAGTTTATGAGCATAATCCGAAAATAAGGCTGAATTCAACTGGTAAGGAATAACTCCCTCCGCAGGAATTTGCGCTTTCAAATCGCCCTGAAAAAATCCATATTCTGACAAGTTTTCCTTGTAAGAAGAATCCGATTTCCGGAATGAAGACAAAAGCGCGATTCCTATCGCCAATAAAACAAGAAATAAAGCTACCTTTTTCATTAAAACTTGATGGACTTGACTTTTCCTAACTCACAATTAAATAAATCGGCACCAATGGATAAGCCTTTAAAATTATGATCAGCATCCAAAAAAGCCGATTTCTGATTGGTATTGTTTCTCACGCAAATTCGATCTTCTGGATAATATTGACCGTCTGTTCCAATTTTGGCAGGATTTAGGATTCCATCGTACACCACAAAAGGCAAATGTCTTCCAAATCTCAATTTAAAACGATACAATTTGCCAAACCGACTATCCGCAGGCGCTCGACCAGCTTTTCGTTCAAAATGGTTATCGTGAATGTAAATCCCCGTTGGATAAGGATCGTATTCCTTGTCCTTGATCTTTAATTCCGTCATAAAATAACTGATGATGGAAACACCAATTGTCTCATTATTCAAAATTTGGTTATCAAAAATTTCCACGTCACTCGTAGCTAACACCATCATTCCTGTCCCTTTGGGGACATTCCCCACGATGTTCCCTTTGGGAGCAAAATTCTTTAAATTGTTTTCTTGTATCACATTGTGGTAAACACGTACATGCCCCCCCTTTTTTTGAATCAAATCTGGCAAATCAAATACCAAAATGCCTCCCGTGTTATTAATCGCTTTGTTATTATAAACCTCCGCATTCAAGGAATTTTCAATTTCAATTCCTGCCACATTTTCAAATGCTTCGCAATTTCTTACAATGATGTTTTTGGATTGACCTACATAAATCCCTGCGTCAGATGCCCCAATCGCTACACAATACTCAATCAAGACGTTTTCACACAATACAGGGTACAAGGCATAACTCCCGTTGGTCGATTTCGGCCCACCCGTCCAAGCTGTTTTTAAACGACGGAAAGTCATTCCTTTTACATGCATGGTTTTAATCAAATCTCCTTTGGAATCTTCGGCGGTAAAATCTTCTAAAGTAATGTTTTCGCAATTGGAAATTTTGATACCTTCAGCGCCTTGTGTTTGACTTTTAAAACTCAAAACCGTTTGATCAATCCCTTTTCCCTTGATAATGATGTTTTTTTTGCCTTCTAGAGATAGGCTTTTGGTCAATTGAAAATTACCTGCTGGAATTTCAATGGTGGCGCCGTCTTCTGCCAAAATCAATTGTTTTTGAAGCTTTTTTTCAAAATCCGCTTGGGAGAAGAGGTTGAAGGCTATTAAACTAAATAATGAAAGGTACTTTATCATGCACGTTTGGTTTAGAAAGCTAAAGTTACTGAATTGAAATAATAATTTGGAAGAAATAATATAAAATTGAAATACGTATATTTATGAAATGTTCACCAAAAAGCTTGACCATGAAAAAAAATAATATCATCCAGATATTTTCTTTTTTAGGAATTATTTTAGGGAGT
>JBILRJ010000293.1:0-3948 GCA_044372695.1 Spirosomataceae bacterium | reverse complement strand
AGAAGGTACTTACCAATCTTTAGAAAAATATGGTAAGAATTTGAATGAATTGGCCAAAGCAGGAAAAATTGACCCTGTGATTGGTCGTGATGAAGAAATTCGTCGTGTATTGCAGATTTTATCTAGACGTACCAAAAATAATCCCATTTTACTGGGGGAACCTGGTGTGGGTAAAACGGCCATTGTAGAGGGCTTAGCCCAAAGAATTGTTTCTGGTGATGTTCCTGAAAATTTGAAATCTAAAATCGTGATGTCTTTGGACATGGGTTTATTGGTGGCAGGTGCGAAATACAAAGGCGAGTTTGAAGAGCGATTAAAATCGGTGATCAAAGAGGTAACGGATTCCAATGGAGAAATCGTTTTATTCATTGATGAGATACATACCTTGATTGGTGCTGGTGGTGGAGGCGAAGGTGCAATGGACGCGGCTAACCTTTTAAAGCCTGCTTTGGCTAGAGGGGAATTACATGCGATTGGTGCCACAACTTTGAAAGAATATCAAAAATACATTGAGAAAGACAAAGCTTTAGAGCGTCGTTTTCAATCGGTTATTGTGGATGAACCCGATGTAGCGGATGCGATTTCGATCTTAAGAGGAATCAAGGATAAATACGAGCTACATCATGGTGTGCGTATTCAAGACGATGCGGTGATTGCAGCGGTTGAATTATCGAATAGATATATTTCTGACCGTTTTTTGCCTGATAAGGCCATCGACTTAATGGATGAGGCAGCCGCAAAAATGCGCTTAGAAATTGATTCTGTTCCGGAAGAAATTGATGATATCCAACGTAAAATCATGCAATTGGAAATTGAGCGGGAAGCAATTCGTAGAGAAAATAATAAAGAAAAAGAATCAATTTTGAGTCGCGAGTTAGCCGATTTGTCTGAAAAGCGCGATGCTTTGAAAGGTAGATGGCAGGCGGAGAAATCTGTTTTGGATAATGTTCGAAAAGAAAAAGAGGCGATAGATAAGTTGAAATTAGAAGCGGAGCAAGCAGAGCGTCAAGGCGATTATGGCAAAGTTGCCGAGATTAGATATGGCCGTTTGGTGGAATCTGAAGCAAAATTGAAAGAACTTCAAACGCATTCTGCTGGAAAAAATAGCATGTTGCAAGAAGAGGTGACCGCTGAAAATGTGGCCGAGGTGGTGGCTAAATGGACAGGTATTCCTGTAAGTAAAATGCTTCAAACGGAGATTGATAAATTGTTGCATTTGGAAGACGAATTACACAAACGTGTTGCTGGGCAAGACCAGGCAATAGAGCTTGTTTCTGATGCGGTTCGTCGGTCAAGAGCGGGTTTGCAAGATCCGAAACGGCCGATAGGATCCTTTATTTTTTTAGGAACGACGGGGGTGGGTAAAACGGAATTGGCAAAATCCTTGGCATCGTATTTATTTAATGATGAAAATGCGATTGTGCGAATTGATATGTCTGAGTACCAAGAGAGGCACGCGGTAAGTCGCCTGATTGGAGCGCCTCCGGGATATGTAGGATATGATGAGGGAGGTCAATTGACTGAGGCTGTTCGAAGAAAACCGTATTCAGTGGTGTTGTTGGATGAAATTGAAAAAGCTCATCCAGATGTTTGGAACATCTTATTGCAGGTATTGGATGAAGGACGTTTGACAGATAATAAAGGCAGAACAGCTAATTTTAAGAATACCATTATTATCATGACGTCCAATATTGGGTCTCATTTGATTCAAGAAAAGATGTCGCAAATGGAAGGTTGGAACAATGCCATCATTTTGGAAGAAACTAAAGAAGAAGTAATGGCTTTGTTGAAACAACAAGTACGACCAGAATTTTTGAACCGTGTAGATGAAGTGGTTTTGTTTGAGCCATTGACTGAGGAACATGCGAAACAGATTTTAGGAATTCAATTCAAAGAAATTCAGAAGCGTTTGGCAGAACAAAACATCACTTTGGATGCAACAGACGCTGCTTTGACAAAATTGGCTAAAGAAGGGTTTGATCCACAATACGGTGGTCGACCAATGAAACGAGTGTTGCAAAGGGCTGTTTTGAATGAATTGTCTAAATCGATTTTGTCGGGTAAAATCCAAAAAGATTCTGCTGTTTTAATGGATGTAGATAAAGAAGGTAATTTGATTTTCGAAAATGTGATTGTTGAAATATAATTGATTATCGTAGAGACGCACGGCCCTGCGTCTCTACGATGAATTTATTTAATAAATTTCCCTAAATCTGTACGTAGCTTGTTGAATTCGTCTTGAGTGATCAATCCCAAATCCAATTTGTCTTTTGCTTTTTTAAGTTCTGTCAGGGCTTGGTCGCTAGATTTGCCAAAACCTTTGACTTCTCCTGTTTCCAAGGCTTTTTCAAACATGATTGTATAATTTGAAATACCACTGTCGCCTTTGGTTCTGAATTTGACGAAATATCCTGATCGGTCATTGCCTGAAACCCAAATACGTTTTATTTCAGTTTCATGGCCACTATAATTAGTCGATAAATTAGTTATCGGAAGAAAAATTCCATCGCCTTCTTCGATGTACGAAAAAGTCTTATTGTTAGATGGAATGCCAATTTTGATACGGTCTCCAATTTTGTATTCTGCCCCGTCACTCGCTATATATGACTTAAAAGGTCCTCCATTTGGTTCTTTTGATAATTCTGAAAATTTAACTTGTTGTCCAAAAGAAAATTGAAAAATAGTAATTAATAACAATGCGGTTAAGGTGTAATGCTTCATATTTTTAAGTAATACGTTAGATATTTGATTTTTTAATCTGCAAAATTAAGCATTTTTTTTTGAAAATTTCAAACTGCCTTGTTAATGCCTTTTGAATGTTTAAAATTGAGTTTAGATAATCTCTTTTATTATTTTACCAAGGTTTTGATAATTTGTGGAAGTGTTTTGATTTCATTAATTGATTCTGTTAGTTTTGGTATTTTAACTATTGAACATAAATAATTACATTTGTATGTACTTAATTATGTTCATTATGGTAGTCACTAATATGTCAGATTTTCGAAATAATATGAAAAAAAACCTTGACCAAATCACTCAAGATCATAAAACGGTTATTATGAGTCGTAGTAATGACCAAGCAGTTGTGATGATTTCGTTGGAAGAATATAATTCTATTAAAGAAACCCAATATTTACTTTCTACTAAAGCGAATAGGGATCATTTAATGACTTCTATGGAAGATGCCAAAGGTTCAACCATCATCAATAATGTGGAAGATTTATGCGATTAATTTTCAGCAAGCAAGCCTGGGAAGATTATCAATATTGGCAGGAAATGTGAATTATGAAGTATGAGTTATGAATTATGATATTCAACTAATGACTCACAATTCATAACTCTACTTTGCACTTCATAACTCATAATTAAAAGTTATCCCCATCCATCATTCTACCCAATCCTCCTAATAAACTACCCTCTTCTTTTCCACCTCCTGCAATGTTAGGTGCATTGGCTAAAATTCTTCCGGCAAGTCTGCTGAATGGAAGTGATTGTACATAAACCGTTCCTGGTCCTCTCAAAGTTGCGTAAAACACGCCTTCTCCCCCAAATAAGGTATTTTTGATTCCACCTACATATTCAATATCAAAATCCACCTCTTGCGTATATCCTACCACACATCCTGTATCAATTCGCAAAACTTCGCCTGGTGCCAAGGTTTTTTTAGCTAGTGTTCCTCCAGAATGGATAAAGACTAAGCCGTCCCCTTCTATTTTTTGCATGATAAAACCTTCTCCTCCGAATAAAGCCCTACCTATTTTTTTGGAAAATTCAATCCCTACTGACACACCTTTGGCCGCGCACAAGAAGGCATCTTTTTGACAAACAAATTTGCCATTGTATTCTTTTAAATCGATAGGAATGATTTTTCCCGGATAAGGAGCGGCAAAGGATACTTTTTTCTTTCCAAAACCTTGGTTTTGAAATGCGGTCATGAATAAGCTTTCT
>JBILRJ010000292.1:0-3989 GCA_044372695.1 Spirosomataceae bacterium | reverse complement strand
TTGAAATTCAATTAAATAAAGAAATTCCTTATGAGAGACCGGTCACTTTCGATTGTGATCCAAATGTTTTTGAAGGGAAAGTAATTGTTGTGGTAGATGATGTATTGAATACGGGCAGAACATTTTCATACAGTCTTTCACCTTTCTTGAGCATTCCGGTAAAAAAAATCCAAGTAGCAGTGGTCGTCGATCGAAACTACCGTAAATTTCCCATTTCCGCGGATTATAAAGGTTATGAACTTTCGACTACTCTTTCGGAACACGTTGAAGTGATTATTTCCGATGAATCAAAAATGGGGGTGTATTTGAGGTAAGAAGAGAGAAGAGAGAAAACTGGAAGAGAGAAGAGAGAAAACTGGAAGAGAGAAGAGAGAAAACTGGAAGAGAGAAGAGAGAAGAGAGAAAACTGGAAGAGAGAAGAGAGAAAACTGGAAGAGAGAAGAGAGAAAACTGGAAGAGAGAAGAGAGAAAACTGGAAGAGAGAAGAGAGAAAACTGGAAGAGAGAAAATAGAAAGATAGAAAAAACCTATTACCTTTTACCTATTACCTTTTACCTCTTACCTCATAACTCATAATTCATTCCAGATTTCCCAAGCCTTATCTGCTTGGCCGTGCAACATTTCAAGACCTTCGTGAATTCCTCCAATTTTTTGATCCAATCCTTTTTTCAAAAATGCAGTTTGAAGTGGATTATAGACAATGTCGTAAAAAAAATGTTGTTGATTCAATTGATTGTATGGCAAAGGAGGTAAACTTTCTATGTTGGGATGCATGCCCAAAGGAGTTGTGTTAACGACTAATGCGAAATCCTGAATAATTTCTGATAAATCTGCATAAGTAATATGCTCTATTGAAATAGATCTAGAAACTTTTATTACCTCTATATTTAGATCTTCCAAAGCTGCAATAATTGCTTTAGCAGCCCCACCTTGACCCAATACCAAGGCTTTTTTATCTTTGAATGTTGGAAAAGCATCCCATTTTTCAATGGTTGATCGAAAGCCCCAATAATCCGAATTAAAACCTTTGATTCTACCATCCGGATATATTTTTATGGTATTTACCGCACCAATTTTGGCCGCAGCGGCATCAATTTCGTCTAAAAAAGGAATGACAACTTGCTTGTAGGGAATTGTCACATTCAGGCCCTTAAGTACTCCGGCATGTTGTTTTAAAAGGTCGGGAAGCAAATCAATGGAGGATAATTCAAATTGCTCATAAGCATGTGTGTCGCTAATACCAAGACTGAGAAATTTTTCCGTAAAATATTTCTTTGAAAAGGAATGACCCAAAGGGTAACCGATTAATCCAAAAAGCGAAGTGATCCCCATTTATTTTTGTGTTAATTTTTGTTTGACAATCCCTAAAAGAATCGGAATTACGGAAACTCCGACAATACCCAAAACCACTTTTTCAAAATTTGCCTTTACCCACTCATTGTCGCCTAAAAAATACCCAGCCAAAGTAATGCTAGTTACCCACAAAACAGCCCCTAGAAAACCAAATAACAAATAAACAGAATAGGACATTCTACCCGCACCGGCCACAAAAGGGGCCACTGTTCGAACGATAGGCACAAAACGAGCAATGATGACAGTTTTAGGGCCATATTTTTGATAAAATGCCTCCGTTTGTTCAATGTGCGAACGCTTCAAAAACAAAATTTGATCTTTTTCACGAATCCAATTACTAAAATTTCTACCTAAAAAATAATTCACTTGATCACCCAGGATAGCCGCTAAAATCAACATGGGAATGACAGTTGTAACCTCTAGCTGCCCGCTGGCTGCCGACAATAAACCCACTGAAAACAAAAGGGAATCGCCGGGCAACAAAGGCATGACCACCAATCCTGTTTCGACGAATACAATAGCAAAAAGCAAGCCATAAGTCAAGGCTCCATGTTCAGCAATGAACTGGGTTAAAAACTGAAGAGGGTCCTTTAATAGGTCAAATAATAAATCAAGCATAGTTATGAGGTAAAAAAAACCTAGCGAGCTAGGGTTTGGAGAAAATTATTTGTCTAAAAAATGATCGAAAGTATCGCCACGTAAACCTAGGCGGATTGTTTCCAGTGAAATCACTTCATTTGGAGCAATATTGCCAACATTGACATTGGCCCCAACTAATTTAACAAACCAAACTTGTTGGGATTTTTGAGGTGCTTCCCAAATGATTCTATCTTCTGGAATTTCCGTCAATATTTCTTCAACTAATCCCTGACGAACCTCTCCCGAGGCACGAAATAAGCCTACATTTCCACCTTCACGAGCTTCTCCAATTACCTTCCATGCACCAGCTTCTAGCTCCATGCGCATTAATTTAATCCATTTATAAGGAGGAATGATTTTCGCTTCATCTTTAGAACCAACCTCGGAAAGAACGGTCACTTGTTGAGATAAGGTACGGATGAACTCGCACTTGACATTGGAATCCATTTCAACTGAGCCATCTGAGATTTCAGCGTATTCCATTCCATACTGATCCAATACACGACGGTATTCATCAAATTGACCACGGATATAAAAAGCCTCAAAAAGTGTCCCTCCGAAATAAACAGGAATACCAGCAGACTTATATAAAGCTAATTTTTCTTTCAAATTAGGTGTGACAAAAGAAGTAGCCCATCCTAATTTGACAATGTCCGTGTAAGCTCCACCCATTTCTAAGAAATCTTCCACTTGGCGAAGACTTAGGCCTTTGTCCATCACCATCGTCAAACCTTTTTGACGGGGTTTCGGCGTGCGCTCTGGAATTTGATTTAAATTGTAATTCATGTGTCTTGAAAGAATTGTCTGTTAGTGAAAAGTATTAACTAGAAAAATTTCCCACAAAAATAAGCATAACATCTGACTGAGCCAAACTTAGAAGAATCCAATTTGCAAATTTGAAATTACGGTGAATCCTTTTGTATCTTTGTGCCGTAAAAGTCTAGCATACATGAAAAAAAACTTCTGCTTTTTGACCTTATTTCTTGCCATCTCCTTCATAGGTCTGTCCAATAACAATGCTGATGTGATTGTTGGCGATTGGATCACCGAAAACAACGAAGGTAAAATAACGATTTTTAAACAAGGTGACTTGTACTTTGGAAAAATTTCTGGGGGAAAAGTTCCCGGTAGAAAAGATACCAACAACCCTGATCCGAACGCTCGAAACAAAGAATTAATTGGTTCTGTTATTTTGAAAAACTTCAAATTCACGGGCGGTTCTTGGGAAAAAGGAACCATTTATGATCCCAATTCGGGAAAAACCTACGATTGCATCATGAAAGTGAGAAACAATAATAAAACATTGGACATTCGTGGATTCGTTGGAATGGCAATGTTTGGAAGAACTAGTACATGGACTCGCCCATAAATTTTTACCTTTAAAATCACCATCATGAAACCAAATGAACAAATTTTAAGCTATTTGAATCAACATTTAAATAGAAAAATTGCGGATGGGAATCCCAATCCTGTTTCGAGCTGGTTGGATGGAACATTGATTTCTGCATCCATGGGAACCATTACGGTGGAATTCGAAGTACGTGAAGACCAATGCAATCATGCAGGAATTTTACATGGAGGAATCATCTCTACCATGTTGGATGAAATCATGGGAATGACCCTGATCACTGTTGAAATCCAACATTTATACGTTACCATCAACCTGACCGTCGATTTCCTTTATGGAGCAAAACCGGGTGAAAAAATCAAAGTTGTTTCAGAAGTTTTCCGAGTGGGTAAAAAAATCGCCAATGTAGAAGCGAAAATGTACAATGCCGAAGGGAAAATTTTGGCGAAAGGAACAAGTAATTTGGCTGCTACGTCTATTCCTTTTTCATAGAAGAGAGAAGAGAGAAGAGAGAAGACGGGAGGAGAGAAGAGAGAAGAGAGAAGAGAGAAGATTTCTATGTTAAAAAACAAGAGTTTTTTCAATTTTTGATAGAAAAATTTCCTGTTGAATAATGTAGGGTTCTCCTCTTTGAATGACAGACATCATT
>JBILRJ010000291.1:0-3997 GCA_044372695.1 Spirosomataceae bacterium | reverse complement strand
ATTATCCTCGAAAATTCTTTCATCAATTAATCTCTTCTCAATTAGACGTTGATCGCTTGGATTATTTAAGTAGAGATTCATTTTACACGGGTGTAAGAGAAGGATTTATTGGATCAGAGCGATTATTAAGTATGCTAGATTTAGTGAACGAGCAATTAGTTTTAGAAGAAAAAGGCATTTATTCCATTGAGAATTTTTTAATGGCCAGACGTTTAATGTATTGGCAAGTATATTTACATAAAACTGCCATTGCAGCAGAAAGTATGCTCATCCAAATCTTAAATAGAGCAAAGGATTTGATTCAAAAAGGAATTAATCTCAATTGCTCTGAACCATTGCATTTATTTTTATCCAAAACTTTCACTTGGGAAGAATTTCGTTCAGACGCCACTTTATTGAATTACTTTACCGATCTAGATGATCATGACATATGGGCGGCCATCAAAAACTGGAAAAATAACGATGACTTCATTTTAAGTAAATTATGTCAAGATTTTTTAAACCGCAAACTTTATACTTGTAAATTAGGTTCCCAACCCATTTCCAAAGCAAAAAAAGATGAAATTGAAAAATTGATTCAAACTCGTTTAGGTATAGAGAAGGAAGATTTAAAATACTTCTTTGTAGAGGGGTCTACCAGCAATGCCGCCTACGTACAAGGAGACAATACCATTAAGATCGTCGACAAACTAGGCCAAATGGTCGAATTAGTCGAGGCATCGGATTTGCCGACCATCCAAGCTTTAAGCAAGATTGTAAAAAAATACTATTTTTGTTGCCCAAAGAGCGTATATTTGCAAGGCAGTATACTTAATCAAATTGAAATTTAATTTATTACCTTATTCATCATTGCATGAAATTTACCGTTGAACAAATATCGCACATTATAAATGGTACTGTAGAAGGTAATAATGAGGCAATTATTTCTAAATTCAATAAAATTGAAGAGGGTACTCCAGAAAGTATATCATTCCTGGCTAATCCCAAATACGAATCTTTTTTGTATGATTCAGAAGCCTCAGCCATAATCATTTCTTCTGATTTAGTGTTAAAAAGCGTACCTAAAGCTTCCTTGATTCGTGTTGAGGACCCCTATTTAGCATTCACTGTATTATTACAAAAATACCAAGAGATCATTGCTTCTAATGAAGAGGGCATAAATCAACAATCATTTATAGATGTAAATGTACAATTAGGTGAACACCTGTACATTGGAGCATTCAGCTCTATTGAAAGAAATAGTATCATAGGAAATAACACAAAAATACATTCGAAAGTAAGTATAGGTAAGAACGTTACAATCGGGAACAATTGCACCATACATTCGGGTGTTGTTATCTATGCCGATACCATCATTGGAAATGATTGCACAATTCACTCCAATGCAGTGATTGGTTCCGATGGTTTTGGATTTGCTCCTAAATCGGATGGAACCTATTCAGCAATTCCTCAGTTAGGCAATGTGATTTTAGAAGATTCAGTTAGTATTGGTTCAAATACCAGTATTGACCGTGCTACCATGGGATCAACAAGAATTGGTAAAGGGGTCAAAATCGATAACTTAGTACAAATTGCGCACAACGTAGAAATAGGTGCTAATACAGTAATTGCTGCACAAACAGGAATTTCAGGTTCAACAAAAGTGGGTCAAAATTGCATGATCGGTGGTCAAGTTGGTATAGCGGGTCACATCACCATTGCACCTAACACGATTGTAACTGCTCAATCTGGAATAACTAAATCAGTTAAAAAAAGTGGGCTAATTTTAGGAGGTACTCCTGCATCTCACAACTCAGAATATTTAAAAAGAAATGCATTAATTAGAAAACTGCCTGAAATATTTGATAAACTTAATCGTTTAGAAAAATAATTATGGCAGAATCGAATCTTATGAATAATAAGCAACATACAATTACCAAATCAGTTACGCTAAGTGGTGTTGGATTACACACAGGGATAACAGCCAATATGACGTTTTTGCCTGCCCCGGCTAATCATGGAATCAAATTCCAAAGAGTAGATTTACCTGGCCAGCCCATCGCAGATGCAGATGTAGACAATGTAGTAGATACCTCAAGAGGTACGACCATTGAGCAAAATGGAGCCAGAATTAATACCGTTGAACATGTTTTAGCGGCATTGGTTGGATTAGAAATTGACAACATTTTAATCCAGTTGGATGGTCCCGAGCCGCCCATCATGGATGGAAGTTCCATAAAATTTGTAGAAGCTATCAAAGATTCCATTCCCTTGGAACAAGAAGCTCATCGTAAATTCTTTGAAATACCCACAGAAGTACGTTTCAAAGATTTAGAAAATGACATTGAATTAGCAGCATTGCCATTGAATGATTATCGATTAGCGGTAATGGTTGATTATAATTCCAAATTCCTTTCTAGTCAACATGCCAATTTAAGTCATGTATCTCAATTTGAAAAAAACTTTTCCATGTGTCGCACATTTTGTTTTGTGCACGAATTGGAACTTTTGCATAAATCGGGTTTAATTAAAGGTGGAGATTTGAATAATGCCATCGTTATTGCCGACAAAGACTACTCAGAAACAGAACTTGCCCATTTATCGCAAGTATTGGGAAAACCGAAGGTTAGCGTTTCAAAGGAAGTCGGAATATTGAATAATACGAATTTGCATTTCCCAAATGAAATGGCTCGTCATAAGCTATTGGATTTAATGGGCGATTTAGCATTGGTTGGAAGACCCATCAAAGCACAAATTTTAGCTTCTCGTCCAGGGCATGCCTCCAATGTGGAATTAGCTAAAAAGATCAAAAAATTGATGCTTGAGGCAGAAAAAAATAAAATTCCCATTTACGATCCCAAACAGCCACCTATTTTTTCTCACGAAAGAATTTATGAGCTTCTACCCCATCGTTACCCTTTTCAAATGATTGATAAGATCATCTATTTAGATGATAATTCGGTGGTGGGAGTGAAAAATGTAACCATGAATGAAAATTATTTTATGGGCCATTTTCCAAACAATCCGGTCATGCCTGGAGTTATGCAAGTAGAAGCGATGGCACAAACTGGCGGCATCTTGGTATTAAGCTCGGTGCCAGACCCAGAAAATTACTGGCCTTATTTAGTTGGTATTGAGAATTGCAGATTCAGAAAAAGTGTAATTCCTGGAGATACTGTTATTTTCAGATGCGAATTAACTGCACCCATTCGAAGGGGTATAGCCAAAATGATAGGGAAAGCCTACGTTGCAGGTCAGGTAGTTTGTGAAGCTGAAATGACAGCTAGTTTAGTTAGAAAATCATAAATATTAGATATGACTCATCCATTAACATTTATTTCACCTTTAGCAAAGATCGCAGATAATGTAAAAATTGATCCTTTTACGGTTATCCATGAAGATGTTGAAATTGGTGAAGGATCATGGATAGCATCAAATGTAACAATTTTCCCAGGGGCAAGGATTGGAAAAAATGTTCGCATTTTTCCAGGGGCAGTAATTTCTGCTATACCTCAAGATTTGAAATTTGGAGGAGAAAAAACTACGCTGGAAATCGGAGATGATACCACTGTAAGGGAATGTGCTACACTCAATAGAGGAACGAGTGATCGAAACAAAACTGTTATTGGCCGTAACTGTTTAATTATGGCTTATGTACATGTGGCCCATGATTGCATCATTGGAGATCATTGCATCATTGCAAATTCTGTTCAAATGGCAGGACACGTAATTGTTGGTGATTATGCAATCATTGGTGGTTCAACAGCCATTCACCAATTTGCCAAAATAGGTCAGCATGTAATGATTTCAGGTGGTTCCTTAGTACGCAAGGATGTACCTCCTTTCACAAAATCAGGTAGAGAACCATTGACCTACGCAGGTATCAATTCAGTGGGTTTAAGAAGAAGAAAATTTTCAGATGAACGTATAGCGGAGGTACAAGAAATATACCGATATATTTATCAAAGAGGTTTAAATATCAATGAGGCTTTATTGCAAGTAGAAGCTAATATGTCAG
>JBILRJ010000290.1:0-4000 GCA_044372695.1 Spirosomataceae bacterium | reverse complement strand
TTCAGTAGGAATAGCCTTAAATGCCGTGTGTGGTTACTGGATGGTTGAGAAAGAATTTAACAATAAAATCTATCCCTTAACTATGGGATTAATGGTTGGCCTTTCACCCTTCGCGCTTACCAGAATTGGACATATGCCAGTGGCATGGCATTTCTTCCCGATTCTATTTTTGGGATTAGTTCTTCGATTAAGTAGAAATCAAATAAGTCGAACCAGCGTTTTTGCGATCACGCTAATCGGTGGAATATTTTCACCACTCTGGTGGACAGTTGTAGTTTTATTCTTAGCAATCACAATATTTCTGATTTATGCTCTGTCTTGGAAAAAATCGTTGCAAAAGATTCAAAACTGGATAGTAATTCTTCTTGGAATTTTAGCCTCATTTGCGCCCATAATGGTTTTGATATATCTAAGTAGGCAATTCTCGGGAATTGGATCTCGCACCCCTTGGCAATCAGATGTTTTTGGTGGACACTTTTCAGATATTCTAGTTTCATCCTCGTTATTTAACACCAAATTTAACTTACGTGAAAAATTATTTGATGGGATCTCTCCAGAAGCACGACTAAGTTCAATAGGAATAATTTTTGGTTTAAGTGTCATTATTTTTATAATCTATTTATTAAGAAGTTATGAATTTGATAATATATTTATTCCTAAGGAAATTAAAACTTTAGGATTTATCATTTTACTATTCTTTATTACAGGAGGTTTAGGAAATCTCCAGTCAGCCTTTTTTGTGATGCTAGAACAAACCTCTCCAGCAAGAGCCTGGTTCAGATTAATAATTCTTTTGGGAATTTTAGGTTTCTATTTAATATTGAAATTAATAGAAAAATTGAATCTCAATAACTCCAAATTAATTGTAATAATACTGGCGATCGTAACTATTTCATCATTTGATTTAAAATACGCAGATAGAATTAATTTTGTACCAAAAAGTACTCTGGTGGAATTTGGTCCAACTGAGTTTTTAGATTCACGTACGAGTGATTGTCCAGTTCTCCAAATACCTATAGATACATATCCATTGATGCAGGATTTTTTAGGTGAGAATGGAAGTAAATTCGGATATCCGCAGATGATTCCTTACACCTTAAGTTCTAATAATCAGTGGTCACTTGTTGCAACTCCAGGAAATAAGTATTGGGAAAAATATAAAAGCCTTCCCACCGATATAGATTTGAATAATATTAATTTAATCAGAGAACGAGGATATTGCGCAATATGGTTTGATAAAGATTTCTCAAATTGGCAAATTGCCCGAAATGCTGGTTTAGATTTTACGCAAGGTCTATGGCCAGGTTTAAGAGTTAATCTTCCAGAAATAGATTTTGAAAATGAGAGATACCAAATATACCTTTTAAATAGCTAGGATTGGTATAGAATGGAGGAAGTATAAAATTGAATTTGACGAGGAGTCAAAAAATACTCTATAGCAAACTCTAACAAAATCGAATTCAACAACATTTTGGAGAAAATATCATGCGAGCACTTGTCATCGGAAGTCATGGATTCATTGGTTCAAGGGTTGTTGATCAATTAGCCAAACAAGGAGTTCAGGTCTACGGGGTAGATAGCTTAAGTGTTTATAAGCCTAAAAATATCAAACAATATTATTTAAATCTTTTGTATAAGAATGAAAATTTGGTTGATAAATTATCTGGGTTTAAAAGAATTAACTTAACGGATTCCCAACAAGTAAATGAATTGTTAAATGAATTCAAACCAACACACATTATAAATTGCGCAGGCATATCTGTAGCAGACGTATGCGCCGAGAATATTAATGAAGCCGTGAGTTCAATATACTTACTAAACTCCGCGATACTTCAGGCAATAAAAAAAGACGTAAATATCGAACGATATGTGTATTTATCTTCTAGCATGATTTATGGAGATTTTGGAAATAATTTTCCAGACGAAAACTTTCTTCCTAATCCAAAAGATCCATATGGAGCAATAAAACTTGGGGGAGAAAGTTTAATTAGATCCTTTAATGCACAATGGCAATTACCTTTTACCATAATTCGTCCATCTGCGGTATATGGACCATTGGATTCAAATTTACGCGTAACTGGGATATTTATGGAGAAGGCAGCTAACGGGCAAACTCTTGTCGTTGCAGACCAGAACGAGAGTCTAGATTTTACGTACGTTGAGGATACTGTCAAAGGAGTCATGTCAGTATTAAATAATTCCTCTTCTTTAAATGAAACATTTAATATTTCAAGGGGCGAGTCAAGAACGATTTTAGATTTAGCGAAATTGATAACAAAGTATTATCCCAAATCAAAAATACAAATCGGCGTAAATGTGGAATTTATGCCAGGTTTAGAAAGGCCTAAACGAGGTAGTTTGAACATAAACAAGGCCAGAGAGCTTCTGAATTATGAGCCAGCATTTGATCTTGAAGCTGGAATAGAGGAATACGTAAAATTTTGGAATAAAACTTACTGATGAAGCAAATTAAATTTTGTAGTCCAGATATATCAAAAAAGGAAATTAAGGCTTTAACAAGAGTTTTAAAAGAAGGCACTATTTCGCATGGCGCAAACATAGAGATTTTTGAAAACGAGTTTGCTGATTTTGTCGATATAAGTTATGCGATTTCATTTAGTTCATGGACAACGGCGGCAGTTTCGGTGCTTAAATATCTTCAAACCATCGAATCGAAAGAAGGCGGTACAAGAAATGAAATTATAGTTCCATCATTCAGTTTCGTGGCTTCTGCAAATGTGATTGTAAATGCAGGATTAATTCCAGTCTTTGTTGACATAAACGAAAAAGATTTAATGGTGGATTTGAACACAATTATGAAAGCAATAACACCACAAACTTTAGGAATTATGCCTGTTCATTTTGCTGGAAGTCCAGCCAATATAAATGAAATTTATAATTATTGCCGGAGTGCTAAAATTCATATGATTGAAGATTGTGCTGAAATCTTGGGCGTTAAGGTTGATGACAAGCACATTGGGACTAGCGACATCGGAATATTTTCATTTTATGGAACAAAAAATATGACTACCGCTGAAGGCGGAATGGTAACCACTCATAATGCGGAATTAGCAAATTGGCTGAAAATTTATAGGGGTCACGGCATAGATAAAAGTAAAAAAGTTGATCGGCAAAATTGGGAAAGAAACGCAATCATGGCAGGTCAGAATTACAGATTATCAAATTTACAAGCTGCTCTTGGACGTGTTCAATTATCACGCTTAAAAAAAATGAATAGGAAGAGGCAGAAAATAGCAAAAATATATGATAATTTTTTTAAAAATTTCAATTCAATTAGATATAACGAGAATAAGAATAGTTCATATCAAATGTATTACATTATAGTCCCACTAGGTTTAAGAAATCGATTGGTTAACATGCTTAACCAAAGGGGAATTATGGCTTCTGTTCATTTCGATCCACCGATACATTTGCAAACGGCATACAAGGTAAACGATATTCAATTACTAATTACTGAGCAAATTTCCAAATCCATAATAACTTTGCCAATTTCATCAAGGCAAAGTTCATATGAGACTAAGAAGGTATGCAAAGTGTTTTATGAATTATACAAGGAGGAAGCGCCATGAAAAATGTAGTTATCTTTATACCTTGCTTAAATGAAATGGACGGGATCAAATCACTTGTTGACGATTTAATAATTTTCTGCAAACAAAGCCAAAAATTTGTTTATAAAATTTTAGTTGTAGACGATGGTTCAACTGATGGATTAAATAAAATGTATACAAAGTTAGGAATAGATTATTTTTATAGAAATAAATTGAATCTAGGGCTAGGTGCTGCTACAAGAATAGGAATGGAATGCGCACACTATATTGGTGGGGATATTTTCATTAAATTTGATGCTGATTTGCAGCATAGAATTTCAGATATAGAAAAAATTGCATTAAAAATAGATGAATTCGATCTCGATATTGTTTACGGATCTAGATTTGCGGGTAAGATAAATTATAAAATGCCCATTTACAGAAAATTGGGG
>JBILRJ010000289.1:0-4001 GCA_044372695.1 Spirosomataceae bacterium | reverse complement strand
AAGTACATTAAGAATTTACTTGAAGAAGAAATCAATCAATTTCGACACGACTTTGAGAAGGTAAGGTATCTAAGTGAATTCTTAGAAGCGATTTTTGAATTATCGATACTTTCAATTTATACGGAAGAATACCCTGAATCTTTTGATATTTTTATGACTTTAAATAACAGAGGTATGAACCTAGGACCCTCTGATTTAGTTAAAAGTCTATTCATGAAACACGGAGTCGATGGATTAACAGATCCATCTGATATTGAAACCGTGAACGAAAAAGTTCAAGAGGATTGGAAGACGTTAACTGAGAATTTGGGAGACGGTAATGAGAATACAGATCCAGACGTATTTCTTCGTCATTATCTAGTATCTGAGTTGCCAGATCCGGTACAAGCCAAAAGAATTTTTAACGAAATAGAGAACATAGTTTTATGTAAATATAAACCAGATTCAGTCAGTGAATTGAAACCAAAAATTGAATCTAAAAAATTATTAGATCGTTTGATTCAAAAGTCCGTAATATACGCACAAATAAATGATCCTCTTGTAAAGATTAGGGACTTAGAAATTCGGTCGAAATGCCATAAATTAATTTTCTTATTCGAGACGATAAAAATAATCTTACTTAAAATTATGGATCCCGAAATTAATCTTACTGATGACCAAAGAAAAGAACTTGTTAGAATTTGCGAGACTTTATCATTGCGTTGGTTAATAGTAAATGGAAATGCTCAACAACTAGAAAACATATTTCAAAACGCATGTACAGAACTTAGAAGAGAAAACCTACATTTCAATGAAGTAGTCAAAATCTTGACTGAAAGAATACCTTCGGACACAGCGGTGAAACCTCAATTCTATGCGGAGATTAATAAACCAAAATTGGTAAAAGTTATTTTTCACACTATTAATTCTGTGTTGTACGATAGGAGCGAATTAGTTGTCTTTGATCCTAAGAAAGTGCAACTAGAACACATAATTCCTCAGAAATCTGAAAAATGGATTAGTGAATTATTTCAAGATACTCCAATTGACGCAAAAGAGTCTAAGTATAAATCTCTTTGTGAAAATTGGGGGAATAAGACTATTCTGGATTTCAAAATAAACGCGTCTGTTAAGGATGAAAAATTTGAAGTAAAAAAGAATGGAATAGTTAAACCAAATGGGAATCAGGAACCAGGTTACAAGAATTCAAATTTGAAAATAACTGCAGATATTGCTAATTTTTCAACGTGGTCTGAGAAAGAAGTAGAATTACGAAACCAATGGATAGGCGATACTTTCACAAAAATCTGGAGTTTAAGCGAAGGCACTCAAAATATTGACGTGTTTAGCGAATGGATAAAAAATCCACCAGCAAGTAATAATTGATATGTCGCACCTAGTACCTCAAAGTATTTGATCAGATCAGGATTTGCTTACGTGAAATTCAAATTAACAATACAGGAAAATGAATAAGGTTTGAAACCAATGAAGTCATACCTTCACTCTTTACATCTAAAGGATTCCCCTGGTCCCCTAGAGGGCGATCAGTATTTCACTTTCAATGAAAACATAAATATATTTTACGGCTTAAACGGTTCCGGGAAAACTAATTTAATTAGGACAATTGTGGCCTGCCTAGAAAACTTAGAACTGAGCGGCGAATTTAAAGACTACTCACTTTTTGCAGATCTTTTATTTCCCATCGTAGAAGAAAAAATTAGCGACGACAGATGGGATTGGAATGGTGACCATAAGGTTTTTACGCATGTTTACCAATGGGGAGGCCCACAAACTCTCAACGAAATAAAATTTGATTTATGTGATTCTGTAATTGGGTACCCAGCAACAGAAGACTCTAGTGACGTTTATGTCTTTCCTACACTTCCCGAAGAATTCCAATTAGATAGTTATTTAGATAAAAATAGCATCGATTTTTGGCTTCAAGGTTCACCACTTATACACTTCTCGCCCATTGACACAAAAGGCAGACAAAGGTACCAAATAAATATCACGCACGTAAAAGAATTAATGAATGAAGAACTTAAAAATAAATGGTATGGCTTAATTAATCGATTCATTGAAGCCGACAAAAGAGCAGACGAGTTATTTCCTGAGGAAAACGATCTTGATTATATGACCAAACAATTGGAATTTATAGAAACAGAAGTAACGCAAAAAGTTGTAAAAGAGAAGAACGTCTTTTTAAATAACGCAAACTTCTTATGGAAACGAGTATCTAGTGCACCATTTCCATCAAAAAATAAATTTGTACATTTGCCAACACTTGGGTATGCAACAGGGATACGAATGCGTGCTGTTTATGAAACTAATCTATTTGATTCTAATGACCAAACAAAATCAAGCGAAGATATTGACGCATCAACAATTAGAGCAATGGTTTATGGGCCGCGAGACATAAAAAAGAATATGGAAATCCTCGAAAAAGAATCGGGCAAGATAAGTCATGAAGTCAATTTAATTTATTCAAAATTAATGTACGGCGCCCCTGAACTGGCTTTTTTACCTACAGAACATTCACTAGCCGTAACGGGAAATTCGTACAGTTGGTATTTCAAAGCAGCAAATGGTTTTGGTTTCTTGCCACTCAACAAATTAAGCCTTGCCCAAAAAAGGTGGGCAATATTAAGTATCAAAATTGCTTTCTTACATTTTGGCTCTGGAACTAAATCTTATTTAGAATCATCCACAAACGCATTAGTGATTGACGAACCAGAAAGCGCACTTCACATCACTGCTCAGCAATATCTAGTTGGAGGACTTAGATGGTTGACAGAAGAAAGAAACATTCAACTTTTTATAGCAACCCACTCACCCTTATTTATGAACTACCAAAATGCCAAACTTTTTGAAATCAGAAAGGAAATATTTGGATCAAAAATTTATGAGTTGAATAATAATTTAAGAGAATCGATGCACGAACTTGGATTAGAACCAGTTGACTTATTGCGTCAAATTTCAACTTTCCTGATTGTTGAAGGGCAACATGAACTTGATATTTTCCAAGAGTTGTTCAATGAGGAATTAATTAAAAGGAAAGTTCATTTACTGCCTCTGAGGGGGGCAACTAATTTGTCAAGTATTGTTAACAGCAGTTTTATTTTCGATTTCTCAAATGCAAAAATTTCCATAATCCTAGACAATTTAGAGATTGATGAAGTACAGAAAATTTGGAAAGAAGCAATTCAAATGACCGATAGAAATGAATTAGATGAAGCAAAGAAGTTTATCCTTAGGAAACTACCGGCTGGAGATAGAATAGAGAATAAATTTCTTCGCGAATTTATGAACAGAGTACTTGAAGAAAATTTGACAGAACGTATAGAACTTTTTGGAATGTCGAAAAAAGACATAATTGAATACCTACCTTCCGACTATTTCATTACGGGCTCAAACTGGGGAAGCCTTACACAAGAGTTTAAAGGACAGAAAGAAGAAAAAGATTTTAAGAAGTGGCTAGGGAAGAAGTATAAGGCTGATTTTTCAAGTGAGAATATACGAAAAGCAGTACAAGAAATGGATTCAATTCATCCCGATTTAACAAACTTAATAAATAATTTATAGGATCACTGGACTGTAACAAAAAAATTTATTGGAATATTACGTATTGATTTAAACAACTTTTTAATAACCCTGGGTCTTCGTCAGAGTCAGTTGAAAGAACTAATCTCATGTATTGGTTCATCGAGGTATTCATCATCTTGTTCATTAAAAACAGAAACTCTATAAATTGAGGGTTGTAGCATCTCTTCTTGAAATAGTTTAACTGCGTTTAAAGCAGCAACACTTGGATCATCAGCGTTCACGGATAAAATATTTATATTTTGTAATTCAACAATAACTTTATACATAATTCTCCTAAGTTATAATTAAATATATTCCATGGCACTGACATCGGTGAAATTTTTTGAACCATATTTGGGACAACGAAAATTGATAGATTCAAATTGAAAACGACTTGTTGATTTTATCTTCAGTTTTTACTTGACTACCTGGTCTACCTA
>JBILRJ010000288.1:0-4008 GCA_044372695.1 Spirosomataceae bacterium | reverse complement strand
ATTTTGCGGAAGCATGAAATCGGGTAAACGCAAAGCCAACCATGTTCGGGCATTAATGGATGTAATGGAGTTCGCATCGGTGGTGATAAACCCGTAAAGCACAGGTACATCCTGAACAAAATGTTCAATAACCGCAGCACCTGTGACCCCTGGGATGGTACGTAAATGATTTTCCACTTCAGAGAGAAAAATCCGATTTCCGCGAATCTTGACCATTCTTCCCATTCGTCCAAGGTGAATCAAGTTGCCGTCTGCGCGTAGCCGAACAATATCTCCAGTTGCATAGATCCGCTCATTCTTACTGTTCTCTATTTGGATAAATCGTTCCTTGACAATAATCCCTTCTTTCAAATCACCTAATGCATGAAAAGCAGAACGAATCAAAAGCTCCCCTATGTTGTTTTTATCATCCTCATTTTCCAAGGGACGAATCGCGTAAGAAGAAGACGGATATATTTTTCCAATGGGAACCGTTGCCTCTGTTTCATGTTGAGGATCATCTACATTGCTCCAAATGAAAAGTGCACTTTCTGTGCTGCCGTAGATATTTTGAATCAAGCATTCAGGTTTAAATATGGCATTCGCCAACTTAAGGTCGCTTTCCAAAAGGGGCTCTCCAGAAAAACGAACACCATCTAAAAGGCCTAATGTTGGGAATACTTGTGGCAATAAGGCAAGTTTACGAAACAATGATGGGGTGAATCTTACGTGCCGTACACCTTGTTGAACAATTGCCTTTAGTAGGACGTCAAATCCTCCAGCTTTTACATCCGAGAGACAAATAGCTCCGCCAGAAAACAGAAAGGCAAATGCATGATGTAAATAGGCGAAATTTCCATGTGTACTAGCAATCAATACTCTTGCACCTTTGGGTATGCGCATCAGTAAGAGAGAACTTTGAACCTTGGCTTGGATGGTACTTGCCGAGTATACAATGAGCTTGGGTTGGCCAGTTGAACCAGACGTTGGAAATATCATGGATGGCTCTTCGGCGCGAAGACCCTTGTCTTCATCGAGTGTACCTCTGCGGCCATCTGAGATCAAAAACTTCGTTTTAGGCAAACTTCTTAGAACTTGAGGTGTCGCATGATCCCCCAAAATCAAAACACAAGAAGCCGCTTCAATCATTTCAAGTAACCTTGCAGGAGGGTGGTCGGGTTCTAATAAAACGAAAGGCCTTCCTGAAAGCGAGCAAGCAAACCAAGAAGCAATGGCATCAAATCCAAGGGATTGGACTAAAGCAACTGGGCCGAACGAGCTAGCCGCCTCATTTATTTCTTCGGCAAGTCCCGCCACGCGACAAGCTAAATCCAGAAAACTATGTGTTTTTTCTCCACAGATTATGGCTACGGATTCAGGCCATAAGGATGCAGCCCTTGCAAGTGATTTTGAAAGGGTTTGGAAGATTTCTTTTTCATCTGAAGCAGAAAAAACGGATTTATGCCAAATTAGCTCCTTGTCCATTGATCTAGTTATTTGGATGATTCATCGGCCACTGAATATCATAATACACACACTTAATAGCTTTTTCATTATTATTTTGAGACGTGATAAGTTTTGGTTTTAGACCACTTTTTTGGTATTGAAATCCAAAGCTCCCATTCTGTACGCGGATGGCTCCACCTGGGAAAGGACGAAAAGAAAGCATTTCTTTATGTGCTACTTGCCTCAACATGAGGGCGCCTTCTGCTGTTGCGATAGGCGACAAATCCTCATCCCATTTTGCTTCGGCTAGTTGGTAGAGTTCAGTACTGTATTTTGCTTCCTCTAGGGAGCAAGTGCGGCCAAGAAATCGTTCAACAATTCGATGCTCTTTTTCTGATAATTGGACTTGTACGGAAAATCCTTCAAAGGAGATTTTTGGGTGAAAACCAACTAACTCAGATTGTAATAGTACGCGTACCTTATTTTCAGCACCAAATAATTGGATCATGCTTCTAAGCTGGTTTGCATAATTTTCAGTAGAGGCAAGCGGGACGTCGTTTACCCAATGAGATACACCATTGTTGATAACAATAAAAAACTCTATGCCGGGATCGTACACCGAAAGTATTTTTTTATTTAACAAGGCGATTTGATACAAAAGCATCAATTCTGTTTGATCGGGTTCAAAAATCAAGGATAAATGGCTACGGAATGATGAAGCACGGTAGCCACCATTGAATAAAAGAAAAAATTTGATGGGAGTTCCTTTCTTCAATTGCATGACAAGGTTTTCTCGAACCTTGGGAATAATTTGGTTCAAATTTCTTTTAGATTGAAAATTGAAATCCCGGTGGGTAAGTATTTGAATGATTTTTTCTGAAATTGTTTCTGGAGTACTTAAAAAACGTTTTATGTGAACGGAAGATGGATGTGACCATCCTTCTTCAAATATTTTAGCCCGCTCGTTTATCCACGCAGAGACAAGCGTCGCAACTTCCTCATCAGCTTTTGAAAATTCATTGTTAACCGGACAAAAAGTAGGTATGGGCAATATCAATTGATCGATCATAAGCTGAACAATAGCTCCTAAGGCGGCTGTTAATTTAGAACATTTGGAAATGGTTTATTTAATAAAAAGTATTCATTCCCATTTATTAAAAGCAAAGGTAGTTGATTTTTTTGAACCTCTGTCGGATTTATTGTTTAGCAATTTTTTCCAGATCCTTACCTTTCAATCAGGGTATATTTTACGTCTCATGGCTGTTGTTGCTAGAAAAATTTGGTTTTTTGGGCCAGAATTTTTCGTTCTTTATCACAGACTATACTTGTTATTTGTTTGATTTCTGAAAGGATCTCTTTGAAATTTGTACTTGAAATTCTTTTTTGCCTCTTACCTTTGTCTGTTTTATTTCTTTAATCAATAAAGAAATCATGGAGCATTGCCGAAACAGCATTGCTTTAGGAAGGCCTTGATAAATCTTGTTAACCCCGTATTTCAGCTAAAATGAACCATTTATTGATGCCTCGCTTAAAAACCTTTTCACTTGTCACACTTTGTCTCATTGGCTTCCATTGTTTTTCAGAAGACTTGGTAGATTCTACGGCCAAACCTTTGCAATTTGCCACATCTACCACCATTACCAACAATGGAATTTCTGTCATACCCATATTTAGCTTAGGAAAACCAGCTGCCATCATTAATTTCACCATCGGTCGTAAATTTACTTTTGAACCTGAATTCCGCTTGTCCCTCGAAGGGAAACCTTGGGCATTCATTTATTGGTTTCGGTACAAACTCATAAAAACAAATAAATTTAATTGGGGAATCGGAGCTCACCCAGCATTGATTTATAAAACCATACCGGTTGTTTCCAACGGAATACCCACCGATTTGATTCGAGTACAACGGTTTCTGGCTGCTGAAATGACTCAAAACTACCGCTTCAATAAACACACCACGATGGGACTCTATTACCTTCTAGGTGCGGGGAGTATCGAAAATGGAACGAAGCCCACCAATCTATTGGTTTTGCGTGGAGCAGTTGATCATGTGGAATTAGGAAAAGGATTTATGGGGGCAATGAATCCTCAGCTGATTTATTTGTTCACGAATGGACAAGAAGGGTCCTATGCCAATATGACCTTTATTTTGTCCCATAAAAAAAGTCCGGTCTCTTTGAATTATTTCGTAAATACACCACTCAATTCCAACATTGTGGGTGGACAAGATTTGGTTTGGAGCGTAGGCGCGACTTATGTGTTTAATAGAATGTTTGTCCCCGCTAAGTAAAATTACCTGTTTGGACCTCTCGGCTAGATGGAAATAAAAGTGCATTATTTTAACCAAATATCGAACCAGAAAAAAGCCTAAAATCGGATTTGAACACCTTTAATCTAACTGGTCCATTGTAAAAGTGAGCTTGTCAAAGGGCAATGGCAATGGTTTAGATAGCTTTATTTACTGCTAAAAAATAGGAAATTAAGGCGATTTTCATGTGATTGACAACACAATTCCTCATTTTGCCCACGGAAAAATGTTTAATTTTAGATCTAAATTCTAAATTAAATAATATCCCATGGAAC
>JBILRJ010000047.1:0-14887 GCA_044372695.1 Spirosomataceae bacterium | reverse complement strand
ATTAAACTAAAAAATTCACCAATGAATCCAGAAAAACCAGGTAATCCCAGGGAGGCAAAAATGGCAATCCCTGAAATCAAAGTGAATTTGGGCATCAAATTGGCCAATCCAGCATAACTGTCAATATTTCTATTCCCTGTTCGATCATAAATAACACCCACCATTAAAAACAATAAGGAGGAAAGAATGCCATGCGAAAGTGATTGAAAAATAGCTCCTTGAACGCCTTCTTCTGTGAATGATGCAATACCAATTAACACAAAACCCATGTGTGATATGGATGAATAGGCAACCAATTTTTTCAAGTCGGTCATGGCTAATGCATTATAGGCGCCATAAATAATGGACAAAGCGCCCAATCCAGAAAGGATATTCGCATTTTGAAGTGCCTCCAAGCTAAAAAATGGAAAACAGATGCGAAGCCAGCCATATGCGCCAATTTTTAGTAAAACGCCTGCTAAAATGACTGAAATGGGTGTGGGGGCTTCCACGTGAGCATCGGGTAGCCAGGTATGAAGAGGAACAAGAGGTAATTTAATGGCAAAACCGATAAAAAGTAACCAAAAGCTCCAAAATCGAGCCGAAAAATTCGATAAAAGCCAACCCGAATTAGGATGTAAAATACTACCTATTTGGCAGTTTTTTGGGTCAGACAATGCCTGAATATCAAAACTATGAACCATTTGATTCATTGGAATTTCTTGATTTGCCAAGGCCGTTTGGATGGCTTGCAAGCCTTCTATTCCAAAGCTTTGCCCTTCTGTAATAAGTCCAAGGTTTATAGCTGTTTCATAGGGATCCACGTAAGCGATTCCCATTCCAAGCATCACAATGAGAATGAATAATGAACCAACGAGGGTATAAATGAAAAATTTGATGGATGCATAATTTTTTCTTGGCCCTCCCCAAATTCCAATCAGGAAATACATCGGCAAAAGCATGAATTCAAAGAACAGGTAAAACAAGAAAAGATCTTTGGCTAAAAAACAGCCCATGATGGAGGCATTTAATAATAAAATCAAAGCGTAATAGCCATTTTTCTTTTCCTGGATGGTTCCCGAATTTAAAATTGCAATGAAACTGATCAATCCCGAAAGTAGAATCAATCCCATGCTTAAACCGTCTATTCCCAAAGCATAATCCACGTGGAATTCACCAAGATTCCCCAAATTCAATTCAATCCATTTAATGGATTCTTCTAGTTGAAAATTAGGAGACTTGAAATCAAATAAAAAATAAATGTATCCAATCAAAATAAGTTGAATGCCCGAAATCAAAATGGCAGCCTTTTGGGCCACGGATTCCAATTTGCCACTCGCGATCAGCAAGGATCCCAAGAATGGAAGGGCGATTAATAAGGATAAAACAGAGAATGCTTGCATAGATAAATTCCGATTTATTCGGGAAAAATTACATCAAAAAATACAGGATAAATAAACCAAACGTAATAAAAATCAAAATCCAATACATTTTTACTTGTCCAGATTGCCATTTGCTTGCATAAAAACCTATCCGCTGGCTCAAGGCTGATGTGGATTTAACCAATATTCCATCTACAACATGGAAGTCGAACCAACCTACTAAATGGGCTAGAACAACTTGTGATTCATAGGCAAATTGGACTGTTTTGTCAATCACCTTTATTTCCATCAATTGAGCTATTCGACTTTTAAAAAAGACGAATCGGAACATCTGAGGCCAAAAATTTGGCATAAATTGGAAATTATTTTTAGGTATCCAATTTTTAGTCAAAAGCATTAAACCGACTCCCCCTACCCAAGTAAAGACGGATATCCAAAGCCAAAAGTGGGGTGCTGAATGAATCTTAATTTGGAAAAAATTCAAAATGGGCGCATTTGTCGCATCAATGGGATTAAAGGAAATCCAAATCGAAAGACTCAATATGGCCAAAATGCCAATGGGAGTCATCTGGCCGAGAGGGATAGGTGTCATTTTAAAGGTCAATCCTGCTCGGTTATTGCCTAAAAAGATGAGATAAAATTGACGAGAAATGTACCAAGAACTCAGCAACATTCCCAAACCCAAAGCCACTAACAATGCCCAATATATGCCTGAATAAACACTTAATTTACTGGTTTCAATCAAATAACCTGCTAAATTTTCTTTGGAAATAAAGCCTGAGGTAAATGGAATTCCCATTAAACCCAATCCAAAAACCAAATAGGCAATCGCATTCCATGGCATTTGTTTTTTTAGGCCTCCCATTTGATTAAGACTCTGTGGATCCAAATCTTTGCTGGTTTCTTGATGGTGCAAAAAATGAATGACATAACCTGCAGATAAAAATAATCCAGCTTTAAAAATTCCGTGAACTACCAAATGAAGCATCGAAACACCGCTTCCCATTCCCATCCACATCAATCCAATTTGAGAAATGGTTGAATATGCAAGGGTTTTTTTGATGTCGTTTTGAAACAAAGCAAAAGCAGCTCCAGCCAACAAAGAGATAGCGCCAATCACTGCCATCATCAAATGGGTTTCTTCTCCAACAATTGGGAAAATACGAATTCCCAAAAAGACGCCAGCCGTGACCATGGTTGCAGCGTGAATCAAAGCTGAAGCGGGTGTTGGGCCTTCCATGGCATCAGGTAACCAAGACATCAGCGGAAATTGAGCAGATTTGCCTATCCCGCCAGCCAAGAGTGCTAAACCCACATAAAATGGTGCACTTCCGAAAAGTGTCACGTTCATGTCAGAAAATCGATCACTTCCAAAGTGCATATAAAGGGCAAAAATACCAAGTAACAAGCCTATGTCTCCCAAACGATTTAATAAAAAAGCTTTTTTGGCCGCTTTGTTGGCTTTGTCTTTTTTGTACCAAAATCCGATCAATAGAAATGAACATGCACCTACTAACTCCCAAGCGCCATAAAATATCCAAATTTGATCTGTTAGTACTAGACTTAACATGGCTCCTACAAATAGGTGTAAATAGACATAATATCTGGCGATTTTCTCTTCGTTTTCTAGATAAGATTTGGAGAATATTTGCACTAAAAATGCTACGATAGTCACTAAAATCACCATAAATTGTGCCGGTGAATCAATTAGAAAGCTGGCTTTATATGCGTGTTTCCCAACGGTAAACCAGGGGAAATTGGCTCTAGCAATTTGTCCTTGCAATAACAAGACAAAGCCTAAGCCTGAAACAAAATTAACTCCTGATAAGATGATCGAAATATAGGAGGCGAATCGCCGCAACTTATTGGGTAAAATCCCTACCAACAATGCTGAAATCCAGGGGCTTAGGACAAGCAAAGTAAATAAGGAAGGTAAGCCCATAGGGTTGATCGATTTAATTAACAAATATAAGGGATATAAAATAGAAATTCGAATCGATGAATGGATATTGCCTTCATTTTAGCCTCCACTTACCGGAGGGATTAAGGCAATTTCCATGTTTTCCTCCACCATAAAATTATTTTCTGGAAAATGTTGTTCTACCGCTAGACGGAGTGATGGAAGCTGATCGAATTCCGTGAATTCATTTTTTAAGGCCTTTAATAAATCAGATGCGTTTAATTTTTTTTCGCAGGAGAAATCCATTTCCTTCTTTTGGAGCAAGTCCCTGGTAATACCGAAAAGGAGAATTTTGTAAGTAGGCATTTGATTGAAGGCAATTTTGTACCTTTGTTTTCTTGTTTCGCAAATATATTGGATAATTTTCAAAACGCTAGCCTTGTTTCTTCCCAACTTTTCGATAACCACGGTCGAGAGATCAGTTATTTGCGTTTGGCGGTAACAGATCGTTGCAATTTGCGTTGTTTTTATTGCATGCCTTCCGATGGGATTAAATACATGCCGGAAAAAGAATTACTGACATGGGAAGAAATGGCCCGAATGGTGTCGATTCTACATACCTTAGGAATTAAAAAAGTACGAATTACAGGTGGAGAACCTTTTGTAAGAAATGGTTTGATGGAGTTTTTAGAAGAAATTGCTCGAATCAAAAATTTGGAAATTTGCCTTACATCCAATGGTGTTTTATTGGAAAAAAATATTCCACTTTTGCAGAAATTGGGGATCCAATCCATCAATTTAAGTATGGACTCACTGAACAAAGATCGTTTCAAAGAAATTACTCGAAGAGACGATTTTGATGTAGTTTATGCAAGTCTACAAGCCTTGATTGAAGCCAACATGCAGGTGAAAATAAATGCGGTAGTCATGGAAGGGAAGAACGATCAGGACATTCATGCTTTGACCGATTTTACTGAACACCATCCGGTTTCTGTTCGATTTATTGAAGAAATGCCATTCAATGGAGCTGGTCAAACAGCCAGTAAATTAACATGGGATTTCACCCAGATTTTCCAACACATACAACAAAAATATCCGCAAATTACTGCTTTGAACAAGCATTATGGCGACACCTCGATGAATTATCAAATCCCTGGGTTCATGGGGAATGTGGGAATCATTGCTGCCTTTAGTCGGACATTTTGTGGAACTTGCAATCGTTTAAGAATTACGGCAAAAGGAGAGGTGAAAACTTGTTTATACGATGACGGGGTCTTTGATTTAAAAACCTTGTTGCGTGAAGGTGCGAGCGATGATGAAATTAAACGGACCATCGTTCATTTACAATCAAACCGACATTTGAATGGTTTTGAAGCTGAAAAAAATAGAAAAAATGTCATTCAAGAATCGATGACAACCATTGGTGGTTAATATGAATAAAATGCTTGATTTTTTTGAAAAAATAAAGGAATTAAATGTCCTAGTAATCGGTGATTTAATGATTGACGCTTACACTTGGGGTAAAGTCAGTCGAATTTCACCAGAGGCACCGGTACCTGTCGTGAATGCGACAAAACGTGAAATTCGTCTTGGTGGTGCTGGAAATGTGGTCATGAATTTAGCCAGTTTAGGGGCAAAACCTTTCATGATTTCGGTACTAGGAGATGATGATGCGGGCCGCGATTTAATCCAAATATTTGAGAAAGAGGGATTGCCAACTGAAGGTTTATGTGTGGAGTCCAATCGGTCCACAACTGTGAAAGAAAGAATCATTGCAGGATCACAGCAATTGCTGCGCATCGATACGGAAACAGAAAAAGCAATACAGCGCGAGTCTTCCAATGTACTTTTGGAAAAAGTAAAGGAAGTATTGCCGATCATGGATGTGATTATTTTTGAAGATTACGACAAAGGTGTATTGAGCGGAAGTTTGATTCAATCCGTTATTTCATTGGCAAAACAAGCCAATATTCCAACTGTTGTTGACCCCAAAAAGAAAAACTTCTTCTCTTACCAAGGAGCGACTTTGTTTAAGCCTAATTTACATGAGTTAAGAGATGGATTGGGTTTATCAAACGATGATTTTGAAGATGCCAACTTGAGCAAAACAGTCAGGGAATTTAAAAATAGTCAAAAATTTGAAGGAGTATTTGTGACCTTGTCTGAGCGCGGTGTTTTCATGGATTTTGCCGAAGAGCAAATTCAAATTCCTGCTCATATTCGGCAAATAGCTGATGTATCAGGCGCTGGAGACACGGTGATTTCCATTGCGGCATGCGCTTTGGCTTTGGGCTTAAATCCTAAAGAAATTGCCGGCTTGGCTAATTTAGGAGGTGGATTGGTTTGTGAATCTTTGGGAGTTGTTCCAATAGATAAAGATCTATTGAAAAAAGAAGCTATTAAATTATAATTGGCGAATGACACATTCGCCAATTAACGTATTTTAATCATTTACCCAAGCAGTAAATTCAATTTCCACTTTGTATTGCGGTGCAATCAAAGCTGAAATTTCATAAATGCCGGTAGTGGGTTTTACTTGGCCAAAAAAATGTGCGTGTGCTTTGGCAATATCCAGATTTTTAGAAATATCAGTTGTGAAAATACGAGTTCTAATAACATCGTTAATAGAGGATCCTGCTTCTTCTAAAACCACTGCAATTCTTTCAATGATGTTGTAGGTTTGTGCATAAAAATCCTCTGCACCCACTTTTTCTCCGTCGATAAGCGCGACTGTTCCTGAAATTTCTATTAAATTCCCTGTTTTTACTGCTCTGCAGTAGCCAAATGTATCCTCAAAAGGAGAACCGCTTGAAATATTTAATCTATTTGACATGATTTTTTTGGTAATGATTGATTTGTTCCCATAAGGCTGGTTTTGCTTTTCGAACAACTTCTCCAATGACAATCACAGCGGGATTGCTAAGTTCGTTTTTTTGTGCGATTTTATCAAGCTCTGAGGCAAGACCAACACCGATTTTTTGATTGGGTAAGGTTCCATTTTGAATGATGGCTGCTGAAATATCTCCTTTTTGGTATTCCTTGCAAATTTGCGCTATTTCAGACAGTCGGTGCATTCCCATCAAAATGACGATGGTAGCTGTGGATTGTAATGCTAATTTTAAATCATTTGTCAAACTTCCATCTGATTTGGTTCCTGTCATGACCCAAAAACTTTCGTTGATTCCCCGCATAGTTAAAGGGATTTCGGCGGAACCTGCTGCTGCGTACGATGAGCTAATTCCTGGAACGTAGGCAGTGATAATTCCATATTGTTGAGCAAATTCAATCTCTTCTTGTCCACGCCCAAACACGAATGGATCTCCTCCTTTTAATCGGACAACGTGTCCAAGGGCATAAGCCTTTTCAACAATCAAACGGTTAATTAGATCTTGAGAGTGGCTTTCGCCAGCGCGTTTTCCAACAAATATTTTTTCGGCAGTGTCTTTGCAATGCTCAAGGAGCGATTTGTCTACAAGAGCATCATAAAGAATTACATGAGCGGCCTTCAAAGCATTAATTGCTTTTAAAGTAATTAATTCCGGGTCACCGGGGCCTGCACCCACCACTGTCAAGCGGGGTTGTGGTTCAAGTCCTTTAAATCTGCTTAAATTTTCGATCATTTTAGTTGGCCGCTAATGTTTGTCTATATAAAATGGCATTTTGTAAAAATTCAAACGCTTCTTTGGAGTATGCTAAGGCAAATTCTTCGCTTGGTTCATTTTGATTAATTTGTAAAACCAATTCAGAGAAATTGTTTTTCGAAATGGCAAATTCTTCCGTTTGGATAAAATTTTCATCAAAGCGATTGATGACAGCCATTTGGTTGGATACACTTACGCTTTTGTCCAATAACAAAGCTTTTGCGGAGGAAATAAAAACGCTATAAGCATGATAAATGGCATCTGCCCAGCGTTTATCCTCCAAAGCACCTTGACACCAAGTAAACTTTTCTTCTGATTCAAATAAGAGTGTCGCCACCAAGTCAATCATAACCCCCGCACATTCTCCTACGCCAATTTCGGTAAAAAAAGCATCGGCAGCTCCCCAATCTATGAACTCATCTTCTTTTAATTGCGATAAATCAGCCAAGGGTTTCAATAAATTATAAAAGTATTTCTCGCCTTGTCGGTCATAATATTGATGAAAATATTCTCCTTCGTTGGAGTTTTCTTCAAAATTATTTAGAACTACTCTTAATACTTCAGGGCCTCTTTTAGAAGGTACTTTGATGACCTTATCCGCTATTTTTCCTTCTCCATTTCCCAAGGTTGCACCACCCAATAGTACTTGAAGAGCAGGTAATACACGTTTGTCGGGTGCTTTTAGAGATGATCCATGAAATCCAATGGAAGCCATCCCGTGTTGGCCACATGAATTCATGCATCCCGAAATTTTGATTTTAATTTCGCTATCAAATATCAACTCAGGAAAATCTTGACTAATAACTTCCTCTAATTTAGACGTAATGTGTGTCGAATCAGAAATGGCCAAATTACAGGTGTCAGTTCCGGGGCAAGCTGTAATATTGGCAACGGAATTAGCTCCAGGAGCGGCCAAATCATGTTCTCTTAAAACATGATATACATAAGGTAAATTTTGCGTTGGAATGTGTTTTAACATCAAGCCTTGATTGATGGTAATTCGGACATCATTTCCGATGTAGCCTTCTAATTTTTCAATCAAACTTCTCGAAGTATCACTAGATATGTTGCCATTGAGAATTCTTACGTATGCCGCGTGTAATCCACTTTGCTTTTGTTCAAATGTATTGGTCGAAAGCCATGTTTGGTAGGCCTCTGTTTCATCTGATGAAATTTCTGAACGTTTGGAAGGAATTTCAATTTCCCATTTTACCGCATCATCAATTTCAAAAGTGTGGATTTTCAGTGATTTTACTTCGGCTTCTACCAGTTTCACAAACTCTTCAAAACCTATTTTTTGAATCAAGAATTTCATTCTTGCCTTGTGACGAGAATTTCGTTCGCCATGACGGTCAAAAATTCGTAGAATGGATTCAATGTATGGAATAATTTTATTTTCTTCCAAAAACTCGAAGGCTACTTTTGCTAACATCGGTTGCGCTCCTAGGCCACCTCCTACAACTACGCGAAATCCCTTTTTGCCATCTTCAATTTTTGGAATAAATCCTAAATCATGCAGATATGCCAATGAGGTATCTTCTTCTGTATTTGAAAAGGATATTTTGATCTTTCTACCCATTTCTTGGCAAATGGGATTTCGAAGAAAATACCTGAAAGCCGCATCTGCATGTGGGCTTACGTCAAATACTTCTTTTGGGTCAATACCAGAGGTAGGAGAGGCGGTAATGTTTCGAACGGTATTACCACAGGCTTCTCGCAAAGTGATTTCGTCTTTTTCTAGTTCTGCCCACAGTTCGGGCGTACGGTCCAAGGAAACAAAGTGAACTTGGACATCCTGTCGAGTGGTTAAATGCAAATTTCCAATGGAATATTCATCCGATATATCAGCAATTCTCTTCCACTGTGAAAAGGTTATTTTACCATAAGGAAGCTTAATGCGAACCATTTGAACCCCTTGTTGGCGTTGTCCGTAAACTCCACGTGCTAAACGTAGGCTCCTAAATTTTTCTTCGTGAATATTTCCTGCTCTAAATTGAGCAATTTTATGAGCTAAATCTAGAATGTCTTTTTCAACAACTGGATTCTCTATTTCAGAACGAAAACTTTGCATAAGAAGGGTTTTAGTACTATTAGTCTATATAACATATAGATTTAGTCCAAAATTAGTAAATTACATTTTATTGACAAAGAATAATTAACTTCGTTTTTCAAATATTTTACTCATGAGCAAGTTTTTATTTCTTATTTTGATATTTTGTTCGGAGCTTTTGTGGGCTCAAAAGTCTTTGCCTGACCTCCTAAGCAGCGAATTGATGGGTTTAGGTAAAGAGTTTGTCAAAACAAAACATACTCAAGTTATTTCAGGGAAGACCATTTCATATACAGCTATTGCGGGTTATTTGACGATAAAGTCTGATACGGGCAAGGTGAAAAGTAAAATTTTCTTTACCTATTATCAAAAAGATGGTGAAGAATTAGCGAAGCGCCCACTCACTTTTACCTTCAATGGTGGTCCAGGTTCTGCATCACTTTGGTTACACATGGGTGGAGTAGGTCCTAAGCGGGTACTTCTAAAAGAGGATGGTTCAGCGATACCTGCACCTTACAAATACATTTCCAATGAATTTTCTTGGTTAGATAAAACCGATTTGGTTTTCATTGATCCGGTTTCTACGGGTTTTTCTAGTGCAGGAAAAGGAGAAAATCCCCATCAATTTCATGGTTTTGTTGAAGATGTAGCTTCCATTGGTGATTTTGTGGTCAACTTTTTAAGTAAATACGAACGCTGGGCATCCCCTAAATTTTTAGCTGGTGAAAGTTATGGAACAACTCGAGCGGCCGGACTTGCCAAACACTTACAAGATCAGCACCGAATTTTCATCAATGGAGTTATTTTAATTTCGGCAGTTTTGAACTTTGGGACCAACGATTATCAAGTCGGCAATGATTTACCTCGTGCTTTGTACATTCCATCGTACACTGCCGCAGCTTGGTATCATAAAAAATTGAGTCCAGACTTGCTTGCGAAAACCCTTCCGGAAGTTTTAAAGGAATCAGAGAAGTTTTCCATCGGAGAATATGCCACAGCATTGATTAAAGGAGGTTGGATGTCGAATGAGGAAAAAGATCAAATGGCTCAAAAGATGGCCTATTGGACAGGCTTAACCAAAGAATATTGTTTACAAGCTAATTTGCGAGTAGATGAAAATCGATTTTATAAAGAATTGAGGCGAAAAGACTTTTTGTCCATAGGCCGTTTGGATGCACGATTTACAGGACGAAATTTGGATGATGCAGGTGAATTTGTCGATTTTGATCCTTCTTTTACCAACATTGATGGGCCATTTACTGCAAGCATCAATGATTACTTTCAAAAAGATTTGAATTGGAAAGAGGACAAACCTTATCATGTATTTGGGGCAGTTTACCCATGGAATTACAAAAATGTGCAAAATAAATATTTGAATGTGGCGGAAAGTTTAAGGGATGCGATGGCTAAAAATCCACATTTAAAGGTTTATTTGGGCTGTGGCTATTATGATTTTGCCACACCTTACTTCACGGCACTATATGACATCGAGCACATGTTTTTACGTCCGGAACAAAGAAGTAGAATCGATATAAAGATGTACGAATCTGGGCACATGTATTACATACACCAGCCGTCCTTGGTCAAATTCAAAAAAGACATTAATGGTTTTTTTGATTCATTTAACTAATAAGGTTTTAGTTTTTTGAAGAGGGAAAACGGGAAGAGAGAAAATGAGGAGAGAGAAAATGGCAAGAGAGAAGAGAGAAAACGGGAAGACTCTTACATCATACCTCTTACATCTTTTTCATTCTTCTCTTTTCTCATCGCAAAAATATCATTAGCTTTGCAAACTCAATTTAGAGGGGTGTCCGAGTGGTTTAAGGAGCACGCTTGGAAAGCGTGTGTAGGTCTCAAGCTTACCGAGGGTTCGAATCCCTTCCCCTCTACAGTATAAAATCCTTAGCTATTGATTATCAGATAGTTAAGGATTTTTGTTTTTAATTTTAGTCCACATTTAGACCACATTTTTATAATTCTGCAATTATTGTCAATTAAGAGAACTTGTGTGCAATTGAAATGCAATTAGGTTGAATTCCTTTAGATAGGTAAAGATTAAGCGTATAAACCATTCGTAACGTTTGGCCTATTTCTCCTTTTACTAATTTCCTCATCCTTTAAATGAATATCGCTTTATAGTCTATGCTAAACAATTAATTAGCAGATATTTATAGAGATTTCACTTTTGATAATAATCTAAAATTTAAAAAACTAGTTCAATTCAATTGTGTCTTTTTTGAAAGGAAATAATTTTTTATAAACAGTTTTATGGGTGATTAAATTTCTCTTCATTTTACTCAAATTAAGCTCTAAATTGAATTTTAAATTCAAGTCTTTTAATTCTTCAAAAGGGTGTACAGAGAATCTAGAATAATTTTTTCCAATAGGTCTAGTGTGAAATATGGTAACAGAATCTATTATGCCGATTTTATCTTTGGGATTACCTAACATTTTAACCCACAAAAATTCATATCCCCAACTAGACTCATTTAAACAGAAAGTACTTGATAGATTGACAAATACCGAAATTTCCATTAAAGGGGCAAGTACTTCAACAAAGTTTGTATATCGAAAGTAGGATAAAAATTTGGGCATTGTAATTCTGTGAGAAAAATAGCCCTTCACTGCTGGCTGAGAAAGAATCAATCCTTCACGTTCAGAAATTTCAAATAGCCGATCTATTTCATTACCTGAAATAATTACATCATCGTCAGGCATCCAAATAAACTGATAATTCTCTGAAATGATTTTTTCAAAATCCTTATAAAATTGATAAATTAATTTAAATTTATCCCCCTTAGCTTGTTTGAAAAATTTCGCATCCTTGCTATACTCCTTAGCTTTCTGAATATCACTCCCAAAATAAATCAATGCTAAATCAAAATTAGTTTTATTATTTAGCCAATAGCTATGACATGAATCATCTCCAACGGCCGCAATAACTAAATTTTTCATCTGCTTTTTTTAAAAAATGTGATAATTCAATTGAATTGTCAATGGTACTTTGGATTGACGTTTTGATATCTCAAGTGAATTATTAAATGGTATTTTATCATTTCACCTGTATTTCCTTTGGCCTAATTCAAAAGGTAAATATAAAATCCTAAAAAGGCAAAAGAAATTGTATAGATAAATTAGGGATGCCTTTAATGTGAGACATCATTCATCATACATCAAAAGTTTCTTCAAAAAGAGCATAATAATTCCAAGAAATTTTTACATTTACATTTCTTAAACCTATTTAAAATGAAAAAAACAGCTTCTGAGCAAGCTAGTAGAAGGGCATTTTTGTCCAAAGCTAGTTTAGCACTTGGTTCCATCATTATTTTACCTCGTCACGTGTTAGGAGGTAAAAGTGCTAACGGAGTATCTTATTTGGCTCCAAGTGATAAAATTAATCTTGGATTTATTGGTACGGGTAAACAGGGTAGAGGATTGGTTAATTCCTTTTTATCTACCGAACGAATTCACTTAGCTGGTATCAGTGAAGTTTATCAAGCTAAAGCAGATTTATTCACCAATCGAGTGAAGGAAATTTTTGCAAAAAATGAGAAGTTGGGCGCTTCACCCGACTTGAGAAATTACTTAGATTTCAGGGAATTATTGGCAAACAAAAGCATTGATGCTGTGGTGATTGCTACTCCTGATCATTGGCATGCAGCCATGGCGGTACGTGCGGCGGAAGCAGGTAAGGATATTTACTGTGAAAAACCTATGTCGCTGACTGTTAAGGAAGGGCGTGCCATGGTGAATGCAACAAGAAAATATGATCGTGTTTTTCAGACAGGCAGCATGCAACGTTCTTGGCCAGAGTTCCGCCAAGCAGTTGAATTAATTCGCAATGGTTACATTGGTGAAGTAAAAAGTATCAAGGTCAATGTTGGACCAGCGCCTGAGCCGTATAATTTACCAACGGAAGAAATACCTAGCGGATTGGATTTTGCTAAATGGCTTGGGCCGAATGATGCCGTTGGTTTCAACTCGGAGTTAGCACCTCCCATTTCTAAAGATGTATTTCCCAATTGGAGAAAATACAAGGAATTTGGTGGCGGAGGTATGACAGATTGGGGTGCTCACATGTTTGACATTGCGCAATGGGCCCTAGACATGGATCATTCAGGTCCTGTGAAAATAGAAGTTCCGAATGGTTCAAGCAGACCTCATTTAACATATACCTACGAAAATGGCATTACCATGACCCACGAAAATTGGGAATGGAGCAATGCTGTTGAATTTGTTGGTACAGAAGGAACAGTTCGAATTGCTCGTAAAAAATTGGAAACCTCCAATCCAACGCTGAAAGATCGAATCATAGGGGCCAACGAAAAGCATGTGTACAAAAGTGAAAATCACTACCACGACTTTTTAGATGCCATGAAAAATAGGAGCAAGCCCATTTGTGATGTTGAAATTGGACATAGAACTGCATCTGTGTGTAATTTAGGGAATATCGCCTATGCTTTGAATCGTAATTTAAATTGGGATCCCAAGAAAGAAGTCTTTGCAAAGGATGCGGAGGCAAATGCTTTATTAGGCAGAAAAATGAACAAGGAATGGAAAGTTTAAAACAAATGAAATCGATAATTATGAACAAGAAAATGGTATTACTGGCCTTATTGGCCTTCTTCTCGCAAGTTTCATTTGCTCAAAAGGGAAAATGGGTGGAATTGTTTAATGGGAAAAATTTAGATGGTTGGAAAATAAGTGAAAATCCTCAATCTTTTCGAGTGGAGGATGGAAATTTGATCGTGGAAGGGCCAAGGGCACATTTATTTTATGATGGAGATTTTAACCAGCATAATTTCAAAGACTTTGAGCTAAAAGCTCAAATCATGACGTTCCCAGGAGCTAATTCAGGAGTATATGTGCATACTGAATTTTTACCCAACGAATGGCCGAAACAAGGTTTTGAAATTCAAGTGAACAATTCTCACACGGATTGGAGAAGATCGGCTAGTTTATACAATGTGGTAGATTGTGCTGAATTGTACGTAAAAGACAACGAGTGGTATGAAATGACCATTACCGTAAAGGGTAATCACATTGTGACTAAACTAAACGGGGTAACCGTGGTAGATTATACCCAACCTGAGAAACCTTTGAGAAACAAAGGACAAGAATTGCGACTCATAAAAAATGGGACCATCGCTATTCAAGCACATGATCCCAAGAGTAAAATTATGTACAAAAGTGTACAAGTAAGACTTTTATAAGTCGACTGCTTCACCATAAGCCGCTTCGGTAGCCCCTTTAAAGGCTTCCGAAATGGTTGGGTGAGGATGAATGGATTTCATAATTTCAAAAGCTGTGCTTTCTAATTTACGAACCACTACTGCCTCCGCAATCAATTCAGTTACATTATAACCAATCATGTGAGCGCCCAAAAGTTCTCCATATTTGGCATCGAAAATCACCTTGACAAAACCATCGCGTGCACCTGCAGCTGTTGCTTTTCCAGAAGCTACGAATGGGAACTTGCCTACTTTGATGTCATAACCAGCTTCTATTGCTTTTTTCTCCGTCATACCCACAGAGGCAATTTCAGGAATGCAATAGGTGCAACCTGGAACGTTGGAATAATCTAAAGCTTCTGTTTTATGTCCGGCTATTTTTTCCACACAAATAATTCCTTCGGCACTCGCTACGTGAGCTAAGGCAGGTCCCGGGGTTATATCACCAATGGCATAATATCCAGGAATATTGGTTTCGTACCATGCATTCACTGGGATTTTACCTTTGTCAACAATGATCCCCACTTCTTCCAAACCGATGTTTTCTAAATTAGAGATAACACCAGCTGCAGAAAGTACGATATCGCAATTGATTTCTTGGTTTCCATTCGGAGTTTTGATGCTTACTTTGCAACCTTTTCCTTTGGTATCAACGGATTCAACACTTGAGTTAGTCAGAATGTCGATGCCCATTTTCTTGTACT
>JBILRJ010000046.1:0-14903 GCA_044372695.1 Spirosomataceae bacterium | reverse complement strand
GCTTTGCAGATTTATTCATTGTCTTCGCTAAAATTGATCAAGATAAGACCTTAACAGCGTTTTTGGTAGAGAAAAGTTTTCCGGGGATTACCATGAACGAGGAGGAGCATAAAATGGGAATCAAGGGTAGTTCAACCCGTCAGGTATTTTTCAACGATTGTTTGGTACCGGTTGAGAACTTGCTTTTCAAACGAGAAGGGGGTTTCAAAATTGCGGTGAATATCTTGAACATAGGACGGATTAAATTGGCGGCAGCAGTGATGGGAGGTTCTAAGCGTGTAATTGATGCGGCGGCTAAATACTCCGATGATCGTAAACAATTTGGTGTTTCTTTGCACACATTCGGCGCGATTCAACACAAACTTGCAGAAATGGTCATTAAGACCTATGCAACGGAATCAGCTTGTTATCGTGCTGGTCAAGACATTGATAACTCCATTTTGGGTTTAAAATCGGCAGGTTTGAGTGATACGGATGCGAAGTTGAAAGGGGTAGAGCAATTTGCCATTGAGTGTGCTATATTGAAGGTACATGCTTCAGAGGTGTTAGATTATGTGGTGGATGAGGGAGTACAGATTTTTGGGGGAATGGGATTTTCTGCTGATGCCCCCATGGAACGCTCTTACCGAGATTCCAGAATCAATCGAATTTTTGAGGGTACCAATGAAATAAACCGTTTATTGGCTGTTGGAACTGTTTTGAAGCGAGCCATGAAAGGAGAATTGGATATCATGAGTCCAGCTATGCAAGTTGGTAAAGAAATATTGTCGGTGCCTGATTTTAATCGCTCATTGGGCGAAGGAACGTTTAGTAAAGAGCGTGAGGTGCTAAAGAATTTGAAAAAAGCAATTTTATTGGCTGCAGGTGCTGCACTTCAAAAATTCACGGTGCAGATTGAGAAAGAGCAAGAGATCTTAATGGCGATTGCTGATATGATGATCGAAGTTTATGTAGCGGAATCGGCTTTAGTGAGAGCAGAAAAATTGATCGAAAAAAATGGGGAAGAAAAGGCCTTGATTCAGAAAGAATGTGCTTTGGTTTATTTGCATCATGCAGTTGAAATAGTTGCAAAACAAGGCCGAGAGGTGATTTTGGGTTTTGCAACAGGTGATGAATTGAATGTTTTGTTGTTGGGACTAAAGCGTTTTACGAAGATTGATCCTAAAAACTTAATTCAAGCAAGAAGAACCATCGCGCAAGCCGTAATTGAAAAAAAAGCATATAATTTGTAATTTTTTTGGAAATAAGGATACGTTTTAAATTTAGATTTATACTTTTGCAGTTAAATATTGTTAAACCAAGTTTTTGAACTCAAAAATCCATACTTTATTATGAAAAAATTACTTTTGGTATTTGCCTTGATGCCTTTCTTTTTTTCCTGCGCAAGCAAGAAGAAAATGGCAGATTTACAATCTCAATTAACCGATCTACAAGCTAGAAGCGACCAAGCCTTGGGCAAAGCGAAAGCTGATTTGTCTGATTGCCAATCCTTAACAGCGAGTCTTCAAGGAGAGGTTAAAAAAAGAGATGCTGATTTAGAAACAAAAAATGGTCAATTGAAATCTTTGCAGGAGCAATTAGACTACATGAAGAAGACGAACACCAATTTGTTGGATCGTTTATCTGATTTGTCTGTTATCAATAAATCAGGTGCTGAAAGTATCCGTAAATCGCTTGATGCATTGAATGATCAAGGGAAATACATCAAAGATTTAAATTCTTCTATTCAGCGTAAGGATTCTGTAAATTTATCATTGGTGATGAATTTGAAGCGTTCTTTGGCTGATATCAATGACGAAGATGTTTCTATTGAAGTAAAGAAAGGGGTAGTTTACATTTCTATCTCGGATAAATTAATGTTTGCTTCAGGTAGTGCGAAAGTGAATACTAGTGCAGAGACAGTTTTAGCTAAAGTTGCTAAGGTAATCAATGATCACAAAGATTTGGATATACTTGTTGAAGGTCATACAGATGCAGTGCCTATCTCTACAGAGTGTATTACTGATAACTGGGATTTAAGTGCTAAGCGTGCAACATCCGTGGTTCGTATGTTACAAACCAAGTTTGGTGTTAACCCAGAAAGAATGACTGCTGGTGGACGTGGTGAATTTGAACCACAATCTGCTAACAACAACAAATCAGGTCGCAAGTTGAATCGTCGTACTGAAATCATCGTAACTCCGAAATTAGATCAATTCTTTAATTTGTTGGCTCCTCCAAGTGCAGGTAACTAATTCATAGAATTACTGATTAATTATAGAAGCGAGGCCCATCAAGGGCCTCGCTTTTTTTTGGCTTAGAGGTAGCTTAGATAGTTTAATTTAAATGTTGCTTTGCTGAAAGTAGTTCAAATTCTATTTTGACTCTTTCTCCCATTTTTTGAAAAGCTAAATTCAAGAGTTGTGGAATCTCATTTTCTAAATATTCTTTTGAGATATTTTCTTTGATTTTCAAGTGACTAAACTGGAAATTGCCGTCAATTTGTATTTGTAAATTACCTTCTGTAGTGCTTATTTCTTCGCTAAGTTCGTTTCTTAGCTTTAGCATCAGGTTTTGTAGGGTTAATAGGTTGTTACTTTGCATAGGAGGATTTTTTATAGGTTAGAGATACTGAAAACGAATTGTGGTATTGGTACAATAGTTGATCATTAGCGATACTTTTTTCTTTATGAAATAAAAAGCCTTTGCTTTCTCTGAATATCCAATTCTCCCGCTGATTGGTACCAGGCATATTATAATTGACTCCCAATTGTAAATATTTTGCCCGGTTTAACTCGATGCCAAATTGCAGTCCCAAAGAAAAAGTATTAATTGCTGATTCTATACTAACATTTAACTTATTGTCATTTAATCCTAATATTTCATTTTGTTGGCTAGAACTTGTTATTTGATCAAGTTTGATCTTAGTTATGTGATTCCCGTATGTAAAAATTGGACTAATTGTGAATGGCCTATGACTCTTATTGAATTTGAAATCGTATTTAACCGTATAAAATTGTATAGATGGTAAAATATTATTTATAGGAGCAATTCCGAAAATATTGGCGATTTCAACTTGCAATTTTTTCCATACATTTATACCTATGCCTACATATAGCTTAGGCATATATTCTGTTGTTTGAAATTTTTCAAGGGGAATTTTAAACCCAATAGGCAAATTGATTAGGCTTGAGTTGAATTCAGGACGAAGTTGTGGGGTTTGTATATTTGTTGACAAACCAAATCTAATAGATAAGGCAGGAAGTTTGCTAAACGGGATTGCTGGTTTAATTAGCGTGGACTTTTCAGAACTCGTTTTAGTAATGATGGGGTCAAAATTAACATAATCGCTGTGTTCAGGTGATACTTTTGATTTTATAGCTAACCATAGAGAATCAGTTCCCATCGTATTATTTTTGGATGACAATAAATCAACCCCTTGATATTTTTCTTGGTAACTTAAACTATTTATGTTCGTTGAGTCATACTCGGTAGCCAAGAAATTAACGCTGATGTAAGTCGGAATACTCCTATAAATTTCTTCTATACCTACTTTTATTTCCGATAAGTACCATTTTGATTGAACTAATTTATACTGAGTAATGTATGATTGATTAATTATTTTTGAAAATAATGATTTTTTATTTGTACTGTCTTCGAGATTTTTAAAAAAATCAAAACTCTCAAAAGCTAGACTTTCTTGATCAATGTAAATGTTCCCTATCAGTTCATTTTTCTTATTCGATTTACTTACATTGATTTTATACGTCGGTCGTCCAGCTTTTTGTACGATATCCTGCATGAAATACTTGTATTTCTTTGTTTTTTTTAAGTTGATGCATGGAACGCCTTGTTTAACAAAATCAAAGTATTCAACTACTTTGCCGGTTCCTCCCCATCTAACAAAACGTATTGTATCTAATAAATAGGGACTCCTTTTTTCAATGGCCTCTATTTTGGTGTCTATTTCTTTTTTATCATCTTGATAGGACGGTATTCTTGCAGAGACAATGGCTTTCAACTCATAGAGATTTTCATCTCGTTTTTGTTTATTTTTCTCGGTTAAAATTCCTCGCATTGTAAAAGGATGATTCGGGTAATTTTCGGGTATTTTCCGAATGGCCTCTTCCACAAGTCCACGCGCACTGCTGGAAACGATTACCTCATTCAAGTCCTTGGAATTCTCTTCCAATTGAATCAACAGTGGTTTATTCGCAGAAGCTATCGAAATCTCTTGTGTTTTATAGCCCACGAAGGAGATGCTAATTTTATTTTTATTAATGAGGTCATATTCTGTGAGTTTTAGTTGGAAATTTCCTTGGATGTCAGTTAAAGTGCCTTTTGAATTTATTCTTATATGTGCTTTATACAGGGGTTTCGATTCTTTTGATTCAATGACTTTTCCCGTAATTATTTGTGCCCATGCAGGGGATATTGACCAAATTAGGGCAATCATAACGTATAAGTGGGTAGATTTTTTCATGGTCTTTGTGGTTTTGTAAGGGGGCGACTTTCATACGCCCCCTCATTAATAGATGGTTAGGTATTTTTTGAAGATTAGTTAAAAATGCTAGCTATGGCCTCTTTTACATCATCAACAGCTTTCAGCGCCCATTTCCATCCAGCATTGAAACCCGCTTTGAAATCGCTCCACCATCCTCCTCCGAAGGTGTCAAGCATTTCTCTTTCATTCATGTAATTAACTCCTTCGATGTTTTTTAAGGTATTTTTCATTTTTTTTGATTTAATGGTTAGATAATTAAACAATTGCAGCGACAGCTAAGGTACCAGCAATAACGGGGGCATATACGATCAATGCTACAATGGCAGCAACACCACAAATGAATCCGAATACTTTCCAGAATCCACCGCCTTCAATGCTTAATGATTCAAAATAAGAGAGCTCAATCGCCCCGATCTGAGATAAATTTAAAAATTGCTTTTCCATAGGGTTAAGTAATTTAATGGTTAGAAAATGATTTTATGTATCCGCGAAATACCTTACAAATATGAAAAATTAATTATTTTTAAAAAAGTTATTGAAGCTTTTATTTAGCTGATTATCAGTTGTTTGATATTTGTATTCTAAACTGTTAATTCCCTTTTGATGATGAATTGTATTTTAAATTCATTCTGTACGTTTTTTTGTTTTTCAGAGTATTCACATGGGGCATCCTTACTTATGCAATATTGACGTTGCATAGAAAATAAAAAAACTGGTAATCTATGATTACCAGTTTTTAAGCAATTAACAATCTAAAATTATTTTCCCCCTCCTAATATTTTGTATAGGTTTACCATCGAAACCCATTTTCTTCGATTGATTTCCAAAAGTTCTAATTCAGATCGTAGAGCATTTTGTTGGGTGGTCAATACTTCTAAATAATTGGCATTTCCAGAAGTAAACAAAGTTCTCACTGTGCTGATGGATTCTTTGGTTAAAAATACTTCACGATCTTTCAATATTCGCATGTCTTTTAAGTAGTTCAAAGATTTGAATTGAAAATCCCACTCTAGAAAACCGTTATTTAATTTATTCTGATAATTGTACTCCAAGCCTTTTACTTTGGCACTAGCCTTCTCAATTTCAGTTAAAAAACTGGTCCTATTTAGCAATGGGGCACTTATTCCACTAATGATGGAGTAGGCTATGGATGATGGTAGTTGAAAAATATATCCCAAATGAAAGCTTTGCACACCTACCATGGTGTTCAAAATTAAGCTGGGTTTTAGCGATTTTTCAGCACTTTCCTTGTCAGAAATTTGCGCCATCAATTCCAATTTAGCTTGTTGTATGTCTAAGCGATTTTCTAATTGATCTATGCTTATTTTGGATAACTCTGAGGGGTTATTCTGTTCTAAAATTGCATAATTAGATCTTTTAATAACTGCTAAAGGATCATTTAACCAAAGCTTAAGCTGGTTTTCTATCGCTGTTATTTTCTGGAATATTTCCCCTTCTTGTCCTTGTGTATTTAGCCATTGTGCTTCAAATTGTTGGACAACGCTTTCATTGACAATTCCTGCTTCTTTTTGAATTTTGACTAATTCCAATGCATCCTTTTGAATGTTAATGTTATTTCGTAAAATTTCCAATTCTTTGTCATACGCGATTAATTGTCCGTAGGCGGAAGCAACTTCAGCAATCAAACTTGTCTCAAACCATTTTTGTGCCATTTCACTTGCTAAAAATCGATAAGCGCTTGCCTTTTTTCGCTTAGCTAATTTACCCCATAGATCAATCTCCCATGAACTTTGAAATCCCATGAATAAATCTGGCAAATTTTGTGGAATGATTTGATCTCTGGAAATATTTGGCGAAAACTGGGTATCAAAATTCCCGACTCCATCCATGGTGTATTTTCCAAATTTCCTTAAACTGGGTTGTATTAGCATGGATGCATTGGGTCTCATTAAACCTCTATCTTGCATAAATTGTAAACGATTTATGGCGATTGATTGACCACTTACTTTAAGATCTAGATTGTTATCAATGACTTGGTCAATGATTTTTATCAAAAGTGTGTCTTTATCCCAAACTGAATTTTTGACCAAATTGGTGTTTTTAATTTCTTTGGCACGTGCTTCGGCTAGTTCATTGTTTACTTTTTGGTTTCTGTTGATGACCGCTTGTTGGCATGAGCTAAAACTAAAGGCAAAGATGAGTAGTACGATAACTGATTTAGCACTCGTGCTTACTTTAACTTTTTTTTGCGATAAAGAGGCAAAAATCACATAAAGGCCTGGTATAATCAAAAGTCCTCCAATGGTGCCAAGAATCATTCCTCCTGCGGAAGCAGTTCCGATGGTTTTGTTTCCAATTGCGCCTGCACCAGATGCCATCATTAAGGGTATTAAGCCCGCCACAAAAGCAAGGGACGTCATGAGGATAGGTCTTAGTCGCGAGAACGCACCTTGTTTGGCAGCTTCCATGATACTCAATCCTTCTTTTTGTTTCGCTATAGCAAATTCCACAATAAGAATGGCATTTTTTCCTAATAATCCGATGAGCATGACCAATGCTACTTGTGCGTAAATGTTATTTTGTAATCCAAACAGATACAAGAATAAATACGTACCGAAGGCACCCATGGGTAAAAATAGGAGCACAGGAAATGGTAACAAAAAGGATTCATACTGAGCTGACAACAATAGATAGACAAAAAGTAAACATATGCCAAAAATGAAAATGGCCTGATTTCCTGCTAACTGTTCTTCTCTTGTCATACCTGACCATTCAATGGTATATCCTGAGGGCAAGTTTTTGCTTGCGATGGATTGTATCGTTTTTAGGGCATCTCCTGAACTATATCCATCTTTAGGTTCACCATTTACCATGGCAGAGGTAAACATGTTAAAACGGGTATATTGTTCTGTTCCATAAACTCTTTTAATTTTGACAAAGGAGGAATATGGAACCATTTCATTGTTCTTATTTTTTGCATAAAGTTTTAAAATATCGTTTGGATTAGTTCGATATCTTGGGTCAATTTGAACCATTACTTTATACATTTGACCAAAACGAATGAAATTCGTTGCGTAAAAGCTACCCAATAAAGTTTGCAAATTATCCATTGCGGAAAGAACACTGATTCCTTTTTGTGCCGCTGCAGCCTGATCAACTTCCAATAAATATTGAGGGAAACTTGGGTCAAAACTGGTAAATGTGTTTTGAATTTCTTTTTGTTGATTCAATAAATTGGAGAAATTTTTCGCGACACTCGCGAGTTTCTGTAAATCTCCACTTCCAGTTCGATCTTGAATTCGGAATTCAAAACCAGAGGCGTTGCCAAAACCTGGCACGGCTGGCGGAGGAAAGTATTGAATACTCGCGTCTTTGATACGCTTAGTTTTGGATTTGATTTCCTCCACAATTTCATCCACATTTTTTGTTCTTAAATCCCAAGGTTTTAAGGTAATGATACCCATACCATATGAGGCTCCACCACCATCTGTCAACAAACTAAATCCAGCTAAGCTGGAAAAAGATTCGATGGATGAAATGGATTTGATGTTTTCAAAAACCTCGTCCATGACATTTTCTGTTCGTTCCAAAGTAGCACCTGATGGCGTTGTGGCATTCACATAAATGGTACCTTGATCTTCCGTAGGAATGAATCCAGTTGGGACAATTCTGACAATCAAAGCTGTAGAAATACAAAAAACTAGCAATGTGATCCATGTTATGCTTCTACGTTGCATGATCAATGAAACGGCACTCAAATATTTTTCCGCTATTCGATTGTACACCAAGTTGAATTTAATAAAGAATTTACCCATGTAGGTATCTGCGTCTAAATGGGGTTTTTTCAATAACAAAACACAAAGTGCAGGAGTTAGTGTCAAAGCTGTTACCCCTGATAGGGCAATCGATATGGCCATGGTGACAGAGAATTGTCGGAAGAACACGCCTATAGGACCACTTAAAAATGCAACAGGAATAAATACAGCTCCCATAACTAAGGTGATGGCTAAAATCGCTCCAGATATTTCCTCCATTGCTTCTTTGGTTGCCTCAATGACTGGCATGTCTTTTTCTTCCATTTTAGCATGTACTGCTTCCACCACTACAATGGCATTGTCAACGACGATACCAATGGCTAAAACCAATGAAAATAAGGTCAATAGGTTGATGGAAAAACCAAAAGCCAGCATGAATGTAAAAGTTCCGATCAAAGAAACCGGTACAGCGATGATGGGAACCAAAGTGGCTCTCCAATCCTGAAGGAATAGAAAAACAACCAATGCAACTAAAATAAATGCTTCAATTAAGGTTTTTATTACTTCGTGAATTGATGCGTCCAAAAATCTAGATACATCATAACTGATGGTGTATTTCATTCCTGGAGGGAAGCTTGTTGTTTTTAATTCATCTAATCTTTTTTTGACATTATCAATAACCTCCGCGGCATTAGATCCAGGTCTTTGCTTTAATAAGATGGCGGCTGATGGTCTTCCATTTTCTTTGGAAAGAACATCATAATCCAATGAACCGAATTCGATATCAGCGACATCTTTTAAACGAAGTATTTGTCCATTTTCAGTTGATTTAATAATGAGATCTTCGTATTGTTTTACTTGTGTGAATTTACCCGTGTATCTTAAAACGTATTGAAGCGCTTGCGGATTTTTTCCAGAGCTTTCTCCGATTTTCCCAGGTGCAGCTTCCACATTTTGATTTTTCAGTGCTTCCACGATGTCCTCAGCGGATAATTTATAGGCAAACATGCGGTCGGGGTGTAGCCAAACACGCATGGCGTATTCCCTTTGTCCCATGATGTCTGCAAATCCTACTCCATCTATTCTTTTTAGTTCAGGTAAAACATTGATGTCCGCAAAATTGTAGATGAATTTTTCATCTATTTCTTTGTCTTCACTCAATAAATTCACATAAAGAAGCATACTATTCACCTCTTTTTCGGTGATTACTCCTGCTTTGATTACCTCGGTAGGTAATTCATCTAAGACAGTTTGCACCCTAGTTTGTACGTTTACGGCAGCCACATCTGGATCGGTCCCTACTTGAAAGTACACTTGTATGATGCTTGTGCCATCATTTCCAGAAACGGACGTCATGTAGGTCATTCCAGCCACCCCATTGATGGCTCTTTCTAAGGGCGTAACGACAGCTTTGGCACATACTTCGGCATTAGCTCCAGTGTATTTCGTTGTAACAGTAACCGCTGGAGGGACGATGTCTGGAAATTGTGTAATGGGCAATTGTTGACTTGCAATTATACCTAATAATACGATGAAAATTGAAAGAACAATGGATAAAACGGGTCGAGAAATAAATTTTTGTACCATCCTTATTGTTCTTTAACTTCATTTAAAATGGAATTCATCGGAACGTACTTGCTATTGATTTTATCTCCTTGTTTAACCAATTGAATTCCTTCAATCAACAAAGTGTCCGATTGGCTAAATCCAGATTTTACCAAATAAAAGTGCGGGATTCTGATGTCTGGAATGAGACTTTTCATTTTGACCTGACCTTTGGCATCTTTGATGAAAACGTAATTTTTTTCTTGAATTTCAAAGACCGCTTTCTGAGGAATTAACCAATGTTTATTGATTTTTTTTGGTAATAATATTTTACCAGAAGAACCATGTCGAAGCAAAAATTTGGGATTCTCAAATCTTGCTCTGAAGGCAATGCTACCTGTATTTTTGTCGAATTCCCCTTCAATTGTTTCTACAAGTCCCAATTTTGAATATTTTTCTCCGTTGGCTAACATCAGTTCAACCGTTGATTTTTTATCAACATTTCCTGCCGCCTCAGAAAACTCAAGGTATTCTTTTTCTGATACATTGAAATAAGCGAAAACCTCTCTCGTATCTGATAAGGTGGTCAAAAGAGTACCCTCGTCAATCAAACTTCCTCTTTTAGAGGGCAACCTATCCACAACTCCATCAAAAGGGGCTCTTATTTGAGAGTATTCAACCTTTAATTCTGCACTTCTTACGTTGGAGGCTGCTTCCTCTTTTTTAGCTTTTAGGCCTTCTACTTTTGTTAGTGCAATGGAAAGTTGATTTTTAGAAATGACATTTTTTTCAACCAATAATTTTGTATTGATCAACTGCAGTTCTTCTGATTTCAACTCAGCAAGGGATTGATTTAATACTGCTTTCGCTCTAGCTAGATCAGTCAGATAATCTTGGTTATTGATCGTGAACATAATTTGTCCTTTCTTTACCTCTTTCCCTTCGTCCACATGAATTTTATCTAAATAACCTTGTACTCGCGCCCTGATTTCCACATTTTGAACAGCATTAATGTCTGCGACAAATTCCTGCTTAATCAGGGTGTCAATTTGAACCGGCGAGCTTACTTCCAAAGTTTGGATTTCTGCATTGTTTTGATTTTCACTTTTTGAACATGACAATAGTTGCAAGATTAAACTTGTTCCAACTAGTAACGAAATGTGTTTTTTCATTTGTTTGATTATTTCTTAGGCAATACCTGTTGTTTATAAGATTGATGTTTATTGGTAGAACTATCTGTCCAAGTTACCAAACTCTTGCTTTTACGGTATTTGGGTGTTTGCTCTTTATCAATCACCTCAATCTTAGATTTATTTAGTTTAACTTTTAATGTAACATCATCTTTTAACTGCTTGTTAAGTTGTCCTTTGTAATTCGCTGTTTGGCTCAATACAGTGTGCGTCAACATCATAAACAAGCAAATCATCATTGATTTGGTTTTCATAATTATCATAAATTATGGCATAGAGAGATTTCTGATAATACAGAAATATCCGATTGCCTTGCGAGAAATGATTGATTTTGTTTCTTTAATTTTCTTAAGAGTTTCTAAGAAAATCGGGGAGGAGGTGATGGAAGTTCTAAATGAACCTCCTGAAGGCCGCAGTTGGAAAAAATGATTTCTTCTTTTTGGGCTAATAAAAATAGGTAATTATTAATTGAAATATTGGCGAAATGAGCCACTTTTGAATTTTCGGTTTCCGAGTCATCGCTGCCATGCTCTTCTTCGATTTCTTCTAGGTCTTCCAATAAAGTGGTTTTTGTGGAATCTTTCGCCATATTTTTCATGTTCATTAATAGGCCATCTTGAATAAGAAGGAAGCTAATTAGAACAACATACAACGAAAGAATTTTTTTCATTATTTTCTAAACGGGTAAATTGATAAATTGTTTTATTCTTTTACCTCTTCAAACGGCACATAGTCGCCATTGTCTGTTGGATTTTTGGATTGATTACCTTTCTTTTTGGGTGGAACATAATCTACATCAATACTTCCTTCTTTTTTTGCTCTTTCTTTTTCTCGGAAAATATTTTCCGATTGGTATTTGTGTACTTGGGTGATGATGTAGCCTTTGAATAAAAATTTCAGCAATGGCCTAACCACATAAAAAATGATGAAAATTAATCCTAAAATTTTAAGTAGCATATCTATCTTTTTTTCTTTTAACGACTTAAATATAAATTTCGTTCCCCGTAGACTTTGCGAAAAAATTCGTCTTTCAAATCATCTATGAAATAGATAGCTTCTCCAGTTGATTTCATTTCAGGACCTAATTCCATGTTTACATTCGGGAATTTATTGAATGAAAATACAGGGATTTTGATAGCATATCCTTTTTTGACAGGATTAAATTTGAAATCCTTCACTTTTTTGTCCCCTAACATGACCTTAGTTGCATAATTAACGTAGGGTTCTTGGTAGGCCTTGCAAATAAAAGGAACTGTACGAGACGCTCTTGGATTTGCTTCAATGATATAAACCACTTCATCTTTTACCGCGAATTGAATGTTCAATAATCCTTTCGTACGTAAAGCAACCGCTATTTTTTTGGTATGATCTTCTATTTGTTTGATTACATTTTCTGACAAATCAAAAGGAGGTAATACTGAGTGCGAATCTCCTGAGTGGATACCTGCCGGTTCAATGTGTTCCATGATTCCGATGATGTACACATCCTCCCCATCACAAATGGCATCCGCCTCGGCCTCTATGGCATTTTCCAAGAAATGATCTAACAAAATTTTATTACCCGGAATATCTCTTAGAATGTCGACCACATGTTGTTCCAATTCTTGTGCATTGATCACGATTTTCATGGATTGTCCACCAAGCACATAACTTGGACGTACCAATAGAGGATATCCTAATTCACGGCCTAATAAAACTGCATTGTCTGCGTCTTCACAAACGCCAAACTTTGGATAAGGAATGCCCAAATCTTTCAATAAACTCGAAAATGCGCCTCTATCTTCTGCTAAATCCAGAGCCTCATAAGATGTACCAATGATTTTGATTCCGTATTTAGATAGTTTTTCGGCCAGTTTTAATGCTGTTTGTCCACCTAATTGAACGATTACACCTTCTGGTTTTTCATGTTGGATGATGTCATAAACATGCTCCCAAAACACAGGTTCAAAATATAATTTATCAGCAATGTCAAAGTCGGTAGAAACCGTTTCTGGATTTGAATTAATCATAATGGTTTCATATCCAGCTTCTTTAGCTGCTAAAACACCATGAACGCATGAATAATCAAATTCAATTCCTTGTCCGATTCGGTTAGGGCCTGAACCAAGTACCACGACTTTTTTCTTTTTGCTGACAATCGATTCGTTATCTACAATGCCATCGCTTTGGCCAAATGTTGAGTAGTAATAAGGTGTTTTTGCTTCAAATTCAGCCGCACAAGTATCTACACATTTGTACAATCGTTTGATTCCAAGATTGTTTCTTTGATCGTAAACTTCAGATTCCAAACATCTCAATGCATGGGCAATTTGTCTGTCTGCAAATCCTTTGTGTTTAGCTTCTTCCAATAATTCCTTTGGAATAGATGTCAACGTATATTTTTCTATTTCCTTTTCAACTCGCACCAAGTCTTCAATTTGGTTCAAGAACCATTTATCGATTTTGGTTAATTGTTGAATGGTTTTAAATGAAATGCCCATTTTAAAGGCATCATATACGTGAAAAAGTCGGTTCCAAGATGGATTAGCCAAAGAATGCAAAATGGCGTCTTGGTCTCTCAATTCTTTGCCATCTGCGCCTAGACCATTTCTTTTGATTTCCAAAGATTGACATGCTTTTTGCAAAGCCTCTTGGAAATTTCTTCCAATTCCCATAGTTTCACCCACAGATTTCATTTGCAAACCCAAGGAACGATCCGCGCCTTTAAATTTATCAAAATTCCATCTAGGCACTTTCACGATCACATAATCCAAGGCTGGTTCAAAATACGCGGAAGTTGTGCCAGTGATGGCATTGGTCAATTCATCTAAATTATATCCAATGGCCATTTTTGCCGCAATTTTCGCAATGGGGTATCCTGTCGCTTTGGAAGCCAAGGCAGAAGAACGCGAGACACGTGGGTTGATTTCAATCGCGATTATTTCATCCGTTTCAGGTTGTAAAGCAAATTGTACATTACATCCACCTGCAAATTTACCGATGGCGTTCATCATATTGATTGCCATGTCCCTCATACGTTGGTACACGGTATCAGGTAGCGTCATTGCAGGAGCTACGGTGATAGAATCTCCTGTATGAATACCCATCGGATCAAAATTCTCTATGGAACAAATGATGATGACATTTCCTAAATTATCTCTTAAAAGCTCTAATTCATATTCTTTCCAACCCATGATGGATTGTTCTACCAATACTTCATGGGTAGGGGATGCATGTAATCCTTTATTTAAAGCAGCATCAAAATCTTTGGGATCATGCACAAAACCACCTCCTGTACCACCTAGGGTAAAAGATGGACGAATAACTAATGGAAATCCTGTTTCTTGTGCAATTTCTTTTCCTTCCAAAAATGAGCGCGCTGTTCTTCCTTGGCACACGCCAACTCCGATTTCAATCATTTTCAAACGGAATTTTTCGCGATCTTCCGTAGTTTCAATCGCCTTAATATCGACACCAATGATTTTTACTCCATATTTTTCCCATACTCCCGCTGCATCACAATCGATCGCTAAATTTAAAGCTGTTTGCCCACCCATGGTTGGCAAAACCGCGTCAATTTGGTGTCTTTCTAAGATGTGAATGATGGATGCTCTTTCAAGTGGCTTTAAATAAACATGATCTGCATTCATTGGGTCAGTCATGATGGTCGCCGGATTTGAGTTGATTAAAATCACCTCAATGCCTTCTTCTCTTAAAGAACGCGCTGCTTGAGAGCCTGCATAATCAAACTCGCAAGCTTGACCGATAACAATGGGACCAGAACCAATAATAAGAACGGATTTTATAGAAGAATCTTTCGGCACAGGAAAAAATTAAAGATGATTAAAATATTATTTTTTGGGTGCTAATTGGCTTAGCCTCAAAAATTGTACAAAGTTAGTTCATGAAGCTTGAATTGGGAAGGATTATTGAAAATATTATATAAGATTTCGGCATTCAGGAAAAACTTCTTAATGCATTCCAAAAATT
>JBILRJ010000287.1:0-4044 GCA_044372695.1 Spirosomataceae bacterium | reverse complement strand
TTAAAGGAAAAAGGGGCATCCATGCCAATTTAGCCCTTGCGTTAGAAAAAACCTTAAAAATAGATGCCAATTATTGGCTTGAAGCACAAAAAAATTACGAATTAGACATGGCTAGGTTGGAAGTCAAAAACATTCAACTTCTAAATAAAATAGAAATGAAATTGATGAAAAACGAGCTTTAGCCTTTTTGAAGACTCAAATCCACCCACTCAAAATCACTTTGGTGCCGAAACCAAGTCAATTGCTTTTTGGCATAATGCCTAGAATTACGTTTCAATAATCGGATCATTTCCGCTTCATCGTATTCTCCTCGGAGGAATCCATACACTTCTTTGTATCCCAAAGTTTTCAATGCATACAAGTGCTGTTTGTCTTCAAAAGCTTTGGCCTCCTCAACTAATCCCTTCGCCAGCATTTGGTCCATGCGCTCATCAATGCGTTGGTACAATTCCTCCCGCGGACGGTCCAAACAAATGGCTTTGATCTGAAAGGGCCGCTCTAACTGTCCCTTTTTTCGAAAACTGGTGTAGGTTAAACCGGTCGATAAACAAACTTCTAAAGCGCGCATGATGCGCTGTGGATTTTTTTCATCCACTTTTTCGGCATATTCGGGGTCAAGAATGGTCAATTCTTTGTACAAACTTTCTATTCCTTCCTTGGCTAAACGATTCCCTAAATCTTCTCGTAATTTCAGGTCTACCTCGGGCATTTCGTCCAAACCATGCATCAATGCTTTTAAATACAAACCTGAACCGCCTGTGACAATCACCACATCTTTGGTTTTGAACAATTCATCAATGACCTTCAAAGCGTCTCGCTCAAAATCGCCGGGAGAAAAATACTCCTCAATGGAATGGGAGTTAATAAAATGGTGTTTGACCCCCCCTTGCTCCTCTTCGCTAGGCTTAGCGGTACCAATGGATAATTCTTGGTAAAATTGTCGGGAATCTGCCGAGATAATTTCTGTATCATATTTTTTGGCCAACTCCACACAATAGGCTGTTTTTCCTACTGCCGTTGGCCCCGCTACTACCCATAAAAGCTTATCTACCTTGGAAGCCAACATAATTTAGTTTAATTTCTGTAAATGTGTCAAAATCTCTTTGAGTGTTTCTCCTTTTTGGGTACCAATCAAGAGCTTTTTCCCATTGCTAAAATGAAGCTGTAAGCCGGTGGAACCCGAAACGGTATAGCTCATGCCTTGGCCTCCCCATCCATATTTCAATCCCCAGCCCCCATATTCACGAATGGGCCGGTAAGTTCTCACCTCCACATGAACGATGCTTTCCCAAGCGTAGAACTTGGGCTTCCAATGAAAAGGAAAAAACTGAACATAAATGCCCTTTTTATCCATTCGGGTTTCCAATTTGAGAACAAATAAAAGACCCAATAAAACAAGCGGCACAAGCACTGGCTGCCAAAAATTCCAATTTTTGTAATCATCTCCCTCACCAATTGATATTCCTAATTGATAAAACAACCAAAGAATCAATCCCATCAATGGCCATTTTAGCCACTTACCAAACCTTTGTATTTCAGAAAAAAGAATAATTCCCATGTAAAAATGAATGATGCAACAAAACTAAGGTTTTTAATAGGGCCATCAAAAAGAAAAAAATGAAAAAAATGGGTAATTGTGCTTTTAAATTATCCAGCATTAGGATTAATTTTTCTAAATTGTAAGGTTTTAATTTCTACCAAAAAAAGTCTTTCGGAAATTAAACTTGCTCAAACCTGTAAACAATGATGAATCAAAAAAAGCAAAGCCTTGCTTATATTATAAGTGCTAGTTCTGTCGGAACTTTAATTGAATGGTACGATTTTTACATCTTCGGTAGTTTAGCCACGGTGCTTTCTACCAAATTTTTTCCAACCGATAATCCAACCGCCGCTTTTTTAAATACCTTAGCGACATTTGCCGCTGGATTTGTGGTTAGGCCTTTTGGAGCTTTATTTTTTGGCCGTTTAGGCGATTTAATTGGCCGAAAATACACCTTTATGGTTACATTGATGCTCATGGGCGGCGCAACCTTTGCTATTGGATTAATCCCCTCCTACTCAACCATCGGTGCATTGGCTCCCATATTGGTATTAACCCTTCGCCTGCTGCAAGGTTTGGCCTTGGGTGGTGAATATGGAGGTGCCGCTACCTATGTGGCGGAACATTCGCCGGAAGAAAGACGTGGATTTTTTACTTCCTGGATTCAAACAACTGCGACGGTTGGTTTAGTCATTTCTTTGGGAGTTATTATGTTAACCAAAGCATCGATGAGTCCAGAGGCTTTTGATGAGTACGGATGGAGAATCCCCTTTTTATTGTCCATCATCATGGTAGGTGTCTCATTTTTGATTCGCAGAAATATGTCGGAATCGCCACTTTTTGAAAAAGCAAAAGCAGAAGGGAAAACCGCCACCAACCCTTTAAAAGAATCATTTGGCAATAAATTAAATTTAAAATATGTCCTTTTAGCATTGTTTGGAGCCACCATGGGACAAGGTTTAATCTGGTACACGGGACAGTTTTATGCTCAAACGTTCTTAATCAAAATTTGCAACATCGATGATACACAAGCCAATACGATTATGGTAATTGGCTTATTGATGGGTACGCCATTGTTCATTTTTTTCGGAGGCCTTTCCGACAAAATTGGGCGAAAAGGAATTATGATGGCAGGTATGATTTTGGGGGTGATTTGTTACCGACCCATTTTTGAAAAAATGTACCAAACGGTGAATTTAAACAACAAAGAAATCATTGCCTCCTCTGTAAAAACGGTCACAAGCAGCTCAATAATCCAAGGAACATCGGATTCCCTTCTGACCAAAACCACCACGAGTGAATACAGCGATGGCACAAAATATAAAAAGGTAAGCAAAATTACTTTGCTGGCAGATAGGTCGAAAGACGCACCCAAAGTAGAAGACAAAATCACCATTAGCATCAATAGTTCGGATAAGTGGATTTTGGTATTAATGGTATTCTTCTTAATATCCTTCGTAACCATGGCATATGGCCCCATTGCAGCATTTTTGGTAGAAATGTTCCCGACAAAAATCAGGTACACCTCCATGTCTTTGCCTTATCACATAGGGAATGGAGTTTTTGGTGGATTGATGCCTGCTATTGCTACCTATTTGGTTACTACGGCCAACGCTGCTAATCAAATCGCAGAAGAAGCAGGAAACTCGGCCGTGTATGCAAAACCCTATTTAGAAGGATTAAACTATCCAATTGCCCTGATATCGGTGTGCATCGTTATCGGATTAATTTACATCAAGGGAAGCAATCGCCACATGGCAGAATAAAAAATAAAAACAATGAATGCATTAAAGCGAATATTAGGAATTGTTTGGATCATTTTAGGAATTGGAGCGGGCGTGTACCTGTTTTATTTTCAAGCCTTACCCCTTTGGGAAAAAGGAGGAAATGACCTTGTTCCTGCCATTATTTACACCTTTGTCTTAACCCCTTTGATCTCCATTGGAATGACTATCTTTGGTTATTATGCCTTAACAGGAGAATTTGATTTGAAATAAAACGCTTAAAAAATGAGAATCACAACACTAAACGCCTACCAAGAAGCTTATCAAAAAAGTATCGAACAACCTGAAAAATTCTGGGCAGAAATAGCACAAGAATTTGATTGGATCAAACCATTTACCAAGGTTTTGGATTGGAATTTTGACGATTATTCGGTCAAATGGTTTGAAGATGGTCAACTAAACATTACAGCCAATGCATTGGATCGTCACGTAAAAACGCAACCCAACGCAAAAGCCATCATTTATGAACCCAATGAGCCCGGCGACCCAGCCATTACTTTAACCTACCAAGAATTATATACACGCGTTTGCAAATTCGCGAATGTATTGAAAGCGCAAGGAGTAAAAAAAGGAGACCGCGTGTGTATTTATATGCCCATGATTCCAGAATTGGCGATTGCCGTATTGGCAACTGCCCGAATTGGAGCCATTCACTCAGTGGTTTTTGGCGGATTTTCAGCACAATCCATTGCTGACAGAATCAATGATTCATCTTGTAAT
>JBILRJ010000286.1:0-4052 GCA_044372695.1 Spirosomataceae bacterium | reverse complement strand
CGCATATCAGCCTCTTCAAATGTCAAATTGGCGTAATTTTTAAAATCAAACCTAGGAAAATTTGCCGCAATCCGATCTGGATATCCCAAAGCAAATTGTATAGGCAATTTCATGTCTGGCAATCCTAATTGTGCCTTGATCGAACTATCCTCAAATTGTACCAAAGAGTGCACAATCGACTGCGGATGAACCACCACATCAATTTGATCGGCACGTAAGTCGAACAACCAAGCTGCTTCAATTACTTCCAAACCTTTGTTCATCAAACTGGCTGAATCGATGGTAATTTTAGCCCCCATGCTCCAATTGGGATGTTTGAGTGCTTGCTCTCTGGTTACTTTTTCTAAATCAAGCCGCTTGAATCCTCTGAATGGCCCGCCTGAGGCAGTCAAAATGATTTTTTCAATCGGATTGTGCGCCTCTCCCATCAAGCATTGAAAAATGGCTGAATGTTCGGAGTCGACAGGTAAAATGGAAACACCCATTTTTGCTGCCAAAGGCATAATCAATGCCCCAGCGACCACCAATGTTTCTTTATTGGCCAAAGCAATGGTCTTTTTTGCTTCAATGGCTTTAATGGTGGGCAATAAGCCCGCATAACCTACCAAAGCTGTTAAAACGACATCGACAGTTTCTAATTGTACCAGATCCTCTAAACTTTTTGATCCAGTATGTACTTCAATGTTTCGAGCAGCCAGAGCTTGCTTTACTTTCAAATAATGACTTTCGTTTCCAATCAGCACATGTGCTGGATTCCATTTCAAAGCTTGCTCAATGAGCAAATCAGCACTATTTTGCGCAGTTAACACTTCAACTTGAAAACGATTGGGATGTTGTTCAATTACTTCCAAAGTTTGTGTACCAATGGAACCCGTAGAACCTAAAATGGCAATTTTCTTAGGACCCTCTACCATATCATTGTCTTGATTTGTTGAAAAAAGGTCACCCAAGCAGCTGGGTACAAAATGGTCATAAAGGCCAATCCAAAAAGTCCACCATATAAATGAGCAGAGTGATTCACAAAACCTCCACCTCGTTTATCCATCGCGATGGAATACCAAGTGAATAGACCTGCATAGATAAAACCTGGAATGCCTATGACGCCAAAAAGGTAAATTTTTTCAACCGGAAAAAATAAAATTCCGGCAAAAATCACGGCAGAAACTGCTCCGGAAGCTCCCAGTGAATTATAATAACTATTTTTGATTTGCTTAAAGTAGGTCGGGAGATCGGCAACGACGATCGCTAAAACATAAAATACAACAAACAACAGATCACCGGAATTGGGAAATAGTGCATGGAAAATTTGTTCCAATTGAAGTCCAAAGAAAAAGAAGGAAAACATGTTGAAAAACAAATGGGTAAAATCCGCATGAATGAAGCCCGAAGAAATGAATCGCCAGTATTCCTTTTTATTCGCAATCCGATAGGGATTCATGGTCAATTTGCCCATTAAATCATCGCTCCGAAAAGCAAGAAAACTAATGGCAATGGTAATTACAATCAGATAAAAACTAAGAGAGTTCCACATAAAACAAAAAGCTTCTGTTTGAAGCTGATTAAAAGCCACAAATCTACATTAAACTTCTCGATCAACCAACCCTGCCATGAAGTTCTGAAGACTTAATTTACCTTGTTCCGAAATATCCAAATTTGACATCAATTCAAAAGCCTGGTCAAAATACGATTGAATCTCGATGGAAGTTTGTTTGTCAATGGACAAAAGTGTGTATAACTGAGTGATGGCTTTGATTTTTTCGGCAGGATCTGGATTGGGGTGATTCAACCAAAATTGCAAATCCTCGGCTTGTGTACCCTCGGCCTTTTCCAAAGCGTTGATCAGTAAAAAGGTTTTTTTATTGGCCAAGATATCTCCACCCACCTGTTTACCAAATTTGATGGGATCTCCGTAAACATCCAATAAATCGTCTTTCAACTGAAATCCTATACCAACCAATTCGCCAATTCGATGCATTTGACTCGCCATTTCTCGGGAAGTACCTGCCAATAAAGCCCCTAATTCCAAGGAAAACCCCACTAAAACCGAGGTTTTTAAACGAATCATTTCGATGTATGCTTCAATGGAAACACTTTCTCTATTTTCAAAATTCATGTCAAACTGTTGGCCTTCGCAAACTTCGGCCGCTGTTTTGTTAAAACGCTTGAGCACATATTGAAAATCCGCAAGCGACATGTTTTCTGCCTCGTTCAAATAATCATAAGCTTTGACCAACATCACATCACCCGATAAAATAGCAATGTTTTCATTCCATTTCTCATGAACGGTTTGCTTTCCCCTTCTCAGAGGCGCTTTGTCCATGATGTCATCGTGCATCAAGGTGAAATTGTGAAAAATTTCAATGGACAAAGCAGGACGAACCGCGACTTGCCAATCATCTTTGAACACGGAATAAGCCAATAGACTTAGTACAGGTCGCATTCTTTTTCCACCCAATGACATCAAATACCGAATGGGCTCGTATAGTTCAACGGGATTTTGTCCCAAATCCATTTGATTAATTTCTGCTTCGAGTGCGGGTAAAAATTGTTTCATCATTCCATTCATTTATCGATCAACTTCTCCCATCACCAAATCCATGGAACCAATAATTGCGACTAAATCAGCTAAATAAGCTCCTTTTGCAAGACTAGGAATCACGGATAGATGGTGAAATGAACAAGCTCTAACTTTCAATCTTTGGGGAATATCCGATCTTCCATCGGTTCTAAAAAAGAATCCTAACTCCCCTTTGGGATTCTCTGCACGGGCGTACAAATCGGTGGCCGCAGGTCGTATTTTTTTTGGGACCATTTCTTGAGGATTAAAGGCCCTCGTACGGCGATGGTCACCGGTTAATTGAACCAAACAAGTTTCTATTATTTTGATGGATTCTTCACACTCTTTGATCCTCACATGGTTTCTATCCCAGCAATCGCCCACTTTCCCCATTTTCCCTTCGCCTATTGGGATGGAAAAATCAATTTCTGGATAAACCGAATAGGCATCTATTTTTCTCAAATCATAGGAAAGCCCAGAGCCTCTCAACACTGGTCCTGTACATCCATAATTAATAGCCAAATCCATGGGCAAAATACCAATATTGGCGGTTCTTTTGATAAAAATGGAATTATCTTCCATCAAAGCACTTACCTCATGAATGGTATTTTTTAGAATGGGAATTAACTCACTGGTTTTTTCCTCAAAACCAATGGGTAAATCGTAAAACAAACCACCCACCCAAACATAATTATAAAGCATTCTGGCACCCGAAAGCCACTCCAACAAACGTTGAATGTGTTCCCGATCCCTCATTACCCACAAAAATGGAGTGTAAGCGCCGATGTCCAATCCATATGTTCCAATGGCAACAAAATGGGAAGCGATGCGATTCAGTTCCGCGACCAATACTCGGATATATTCAATTCTTTTGGGCAATTTCCCTTCCAGATTCATCAATTTTTCTACGCCCATCACATAGGCGTGTTCAGAATTCATGGCAGCCATGTAATCCAAACGATCTACATAAGGAATGATTTGATTAAATGGAAGCGATTCAGCATGCTTCTCAAAGCAGCGATGCAAATAACCTAAGTGAGGAACTACGTCCACGACCAATTCCCCATCCGATATCACTTCCAAACGCAAAACACCATGTGTAGAAGGATGTTGTGGCCCAATGGAAATGATCATTTCTTCTGATTTCAGATTTGCCAGATCATATTTATTGGGATCAGAGTTCGCAAAATTTTCAGGAAGAAATTGGTATTGTTGGGACTTCATTGAACAAAAATGCTAAATTATATCTTGATAAAAAAAAGAAACAATCAAATAGCTTTAAATTAGAAAATAATATTGAGTCAAATATTTGTAGCAAAAAATATTTCTTATATCTTTGCATTCCGTTTCAAAAAGAGACGTTAAAGATTTATCTATTATGGCAAAGAAAGGAAATCGCATTCAAGTAATTTTAGAATGCACAGAGCACAAAGAGTCAGGCGTACCGGGAATGTCTCGTTACATCACAACAAAAAATCGTAAAAACACGACAGCT
>JBILRJ010000285.1:0-4059 GCA_044372695.1 Spirosomataceae bacterium | reverse complement strand
CGGGTGCTTTTACACCATCAGCATGGTATTGTGGGCGTGGAGTAACCGAGTAATCAGCATTGGAGTACATGTTATACCACCAGAACATTTTCGCGCAGGTAAAATTGGGATCTTCTTTTTTAGCCTTGTCCCAAATTTTTTCTCCCAACACAAGTGGATTCGATTGTTTCCAAAATTTCACCTCTGAATCTAACCTGTCGAACCAGCCGTTTCCAACAATTCCATGTTCATTAGGGTTTTTACCGGTAATAAAACAAGATTGTGAAGTGGTAGTTACAGCGGGTAATGGCGGTTGGATGAGGTTCTTTTTTCTGGAGGCAATGTATGAATTCAAAAATGGCGTATGTTCACAAAGAATGCTTTCACTCAATCCTACCACATCGATGACCGCTGTATTTTGCATAATTATTGATTTAATATCGATTTAACCCATTCGATTTCTCTCGCAATGGATTCATGAATGGGTACTTGAAACTCGGTAGGTAAAACTCCCCAAGTATAGGTTTCTATTTCCATTTGTTGGGTAAATGGCTTTTCCATCTGGATGCCTAAGGTTTCTCTGATTTCTTTTTGCGTTGAGCCTAATAAGCCATAATTTTCTAGAAAAAGAGGCACATGGTAATGCACACGCCATTCATCAAATTTATGAGGTTCATATGCCTCAAAAGCTTCATCTAAATCTCGATATTGAACAAATGATCCATCTTTTTTGAGTGCTTTTACCTGATGTAAATAAACGGGTTCCTGATATTGTTTCAGTTTTTCCATTTTTTCCTTTTCATTTACTCTTAAATCGACTTTCAAGGCAGAACTAATTTGAATTTTACCCACTTTTATCCCGTGGCTTTCAAGTTCCCCGAGACATTTATGAGGATTTTCATAACTCACACCAAAATGGCAGATGTCAAAACAAACCTGAATGTGATTTTTGATTAATTGATCAATGGCTTCTTCTTCCCATCCTTTTACTTTAAAAAATTTCTGGGCAGTAGGCAAAAGTATGTTTAAATACCAATTCAAAAATTCATGGTGATTTTCTAATATGCCATCAGGTTCAGGTTCGATATCGATGTGAATCAACTTACCAGTTAATTGATGAATTTCAGCCAATTCTTCTACCACTTCCAACAAGGCAATCGTTGATTTATGGATAGCTTCATTTAAATCATGATCGTTTTTCCACCAATATCGATAGGAGAGTGGAGAAGTAGATATACCCGCTTCGGTTAAATCATCGGGCATTAATTGGGCCAATAATTGGGCTAAACGAAGGGTGTATTCTTTTCTTGCTGCATGTGTCCAATCGGGACTATGTACTTGGTCTTTGACAATGGTATCATGAAAACCACCGAAAGGGAATCCATTCAGTGTATAAACGTATAAATCCTCCTGATGAAGCCAAGTTTTTAAAGCTTGAAATGTCTCATCATTTTGTAAATCCTTACTTGCTAAATCAGCAATTCGCAGTCCTAATCCCATGGGATGATGGGGCGAAACTTGAGATTTAACCTTGGGTATATGGTTTTTTAAATGTTCAAAATGTTCATTCCAGATTTCACCTGGATGAATATTGCTGCAATAGCCTAAAATACCATGTTTTGTTTCCATTTTCTCACTTGTATTCAGCCAAAAAATCAACAGATTCTTTGATTAACTCAAAGTTCATTTCGTGAACCTCCTTTCCTTTACCTAATTTTTCAAGGATGGTAATGGTTAATTCTCCACCAAGATGCTCTTGAAATTCCCTCAATCCTTTGTGTAAATTGATTTTATCGTTTTCTGCCAACGCTGGATGAAATAAGTCAAAACCTAAATCACTCAACAATTTCAAAACTCGATTTCTGTCATTTTCTGTCAATAATCCGACTTTTTGAGAATAAACAGTATCCAAGGCAATTCCAATGGCAACGGCCTCACCATGTCGGATTTGAAAATTACTCAGGTATTCCAATTTGTGAGCCGCCCAATGTCCGAAATCAAGCGGTCTAGCTGAACCCAATTCAAAGGGATCACCACTGGAAATATGTTGCATATGTAAATCCGCACATCGATAGATTTGTTCTGTCATGACCTTTTCATCACGATCGTTCATCGCTTGTGCATGGTTTTCAAGCCATTCGAAAAAAGTCAAATCTTTGATTAAAGCTACTTTTACTGCTTCTGCTATACCTGAACGCCAATCGCGATCTTCTAAGCTATTCAACAATTGAGCATCATTGAAAACCGCAACCGCTGGAGAAAATGTGCCCAAAAAATTCTTTTTTCCGAGGTAATTTACGCCATTCTTTACACCTACACCTGAATCATTTTGTGATAAAACGGTGCTAGGAATTCGAATGAATTTAACTCCTCTGTGCGAAATTGCTGCGGCATATCCACACATGTCTAAAAACGCTCCTCCACCTACACATGCGACAAAAGAATGTCTATCTATTCGATGTTCGTCAATCGCTCTTACGACCTCCTCATAAAATCTTGGATCATTTTTACACGTTTCTCCACCAGGTAAAACCAGAATTTCAGTGGCTAAATCAGCAATTGGATAAGCAGAGAAATATTGGATGATTTCAGCGGACAAATTTTCATGCGCATCTGCAACGCCCTTATCAATGACAAAGAGTACGCGTTTTCGAAAATCTTTTCTTCCAAAATTTTCGATAAAATTTTGGAAAAGAGTATTTCCACTATGGAATAAATCCTTTGTGAAAAAAACCTCGTATTGAAATGGGACTTGAAAGTTCTGTTTTAAAGATTGCATAGTTTTAAGTAACGGCAAAAAATTTTCCTAGTCGAATGGATAAGGGTAATAAAGCTACTACTAAAATGGCTAAATACCATTGTTCCGTGGTACTTATCCAAGCAGCATTCATGACAATAAGGGACAACACTCCTGCTTTGACTGTTTTTCCGATGTTGGGTCCAATGGGATTTTGAACAGCGGTAATCAAGGGTTTGAATATTAAAAAAGCATGAAGTAAAATGAAAGGCAAGGCATAAATCAATTGTTGTTTTTCCAAAGCAAAGTTGATTTGAACGCTATGAACAATTAAAAACAAAATAGCCGCTAACCACAATGGCCAGGGTTTACTTCCATGAACTTCACCTCTGCTGACTAATGTGATGGCAAAAATATAAATCAATGGAATAATCACCAATTGTACATTTTCTATGACGCCCAATTCATAAACACTCATCCCCAGCATCAAATTAAATGCCCTACACATGCCCATATTGAATGGACCAAAAAATCCGTTGTGTTTCGATTTCCAATCATATAATAAAACTAAAATGACGATAAATCCAGCGATAAATCCTGAAAGCCTGCTTTGATAAAAGGCAAGTCCCAGACCTATTCCCAACAAAAGAACTGCACCTGTAATGGCTGTTGTTAAGCCAATTCGGCCACTCGGTAAGGCTCTTTCTGGTCGTTCAATTGCATCTAATTTCCTGTCAAAAATATCATTAAAAACCACACCACCTGCATATAAACACATACTAGAGGCTCCTAAGCTCAGAACAGAAGAGATTTGATAATTTTTCAATCCAAAGACAAATCCCACAATAGCCATTCCCGCTAATATATCTGATAGCGCTGTAATGACATTTGCTGGCCGAGTTAATTCTAAAAACGCACGAATTTTACCCATTATCGAATGATTAATGACTCTTTATTTATGCGAGGTTGTTGTCCGCCTCTTAGTATGGTATTTCCATTGAACTTTTGACTTTGATCTATTGCGAAACCTTCTAGGAAATCTGATTCGTTGATTTGTCCACTTTGAGCAAAAGCATTCAATGCATTTTGGTAGGTGACCAATTGAATGGCTTCGTCTGAAACACCTCTTATTTTCATAAGTGCTGCTGTTTTTGGAATCGCTAGCGGATCAGAAATCCCCCAATCTGCCGCGGAATTGACCATGATTCTCTCTGGACCATATTGTTTGACAATTTCTACCATGCGTTCATTTCCCATTTTGGTAAAGGGATAAATGGTAAATGCTGCATAAAATCCTTGGTCTAAAACGGATTTAACTGTTTCCTCATTGTTGTGATCAATGA
>JBILRJ010000045.1:0-15160 GCA_044372695.1 Spirosomataceae bacterium | reverse complement strand
ATAAAAAATTGGCCCCAAGTAACTGCGCCATAAACATTTAAGCCTTCTTCGCTTACCATGTGAACTTCCGGTCTAAAATAAAAGGTTACGTGCGGATTGATGTAAAAAAGCGCATTTCCAGATTTAGATTTAAGTGGTGAAACCGCAAAACCATTGGAGCCCGTCAAAGCTTCGTCTTCCACCTTTTCTGAAAGGGAACTAAGCGCATTTCCTTTAATTCCAAACATCAAGCCCGTTTCTTGTTCGCTTACATTACCCGTGGAAATTGCACCAATGCTTCCGTCTGTCCACAAAAGCGGGAACCAAGGTTCGAATTTTTTGATTAATCGCGGTTTTACAGATGGATTTTTGTACAAATAATAATTGATCCCATCAGCAAAAGAATGGAGTAATTTCTTCAGCCAAAGTGGACTATTGGCAAAATCTTTTTTCGCCGCATCGTGGTCCAAAATATGTCGGGTATAAATATCTTTAGCTAAATCCTTTTGTCCATTGATTTCGGCCAATCTACCCAATTTCTCAATGTAATTTAATTCGACCCGGTAAAAATCATCTTCACATTGGGCGTACAAAAGTCCAAAAACAGCATTGGCATCCGATTTCCCATAAATATGAGGTACTCCATAATCATCTCGTATGATTTGAACATTTTTCGCCGACAAATTCCATTTATTTATCTCATATTTCGTTTGAGAAAACATAGAAAAATTAACTAGCAAGCTAATCAAAGAGATGAAATACTTCATGTGTTTTTTGTTTGCTGATGGAATTAATATTTACAAGTACAAAATTAAAAAATTAAAACAACTAAAATCCTGCCTTCTAAGTACAATTATATGAATTTCTATATATAACTTAGAGGTTATCTAAACTTACCATGAAACAAATTTTCCTTTACCTTACACTTTCTGCATTATTCATCATTTCGATACAAATCCAAGCTCAAACGACTGGTAAAGGTAGAATTAAAGGAGAGGTTATTGAAGCATCATCCAAAGCAGCCATTCCTTTTTCCAGCATCCGAATATTGTCAGGAGCAAAGTTAATCACAGGAGGTTTAGCAGATGAAAAAGGCAAATTTTCCATTGATGTAAATTATGGCAATTATGATCTTGTCATCGAGAATATTGGCTTTGAATCCATACAAATTAAAAACATCAATCTTTCAAAAGAATCTAGCAACCTGAATTTAGGTTTATTAGAAGCTAAATCAAGCTCAAAGACGCTTGAGGAGGTCACAATCAAAGGACAAAAAGCAAGCATGGAACTTGCATTGGACAAGCGTATATTTAATGTAGGGACAGATTTAGCCAATAAAGGAGCAACAGCTACTGAAATTTTGGGAAATTTACCCTCCATTCAAGTGGATGGAGAAGGTGGAATAAAATTACGTGGTAGCGACAATGTGCGTATTTTGATTGATGGAAAACCTTCCACTTTAGTAGGGATTAGCGGTGGATCCGGATTACAATCCTTGCAAGGAAATTTAATTGATAAAGTAGAGATCATCACCAATCCATCTGCCCGTTACGAAGCAGAAGGCATGGCCGGAATTATCAACATTGTTTTGAAAAAAAATCAAAGTCAGGGATTTAATGGTGCCATTGAAACGACATCAGGGTATCCTGAAAATTTAGGGGCTACAGCCATTGTTAATTATCGAAAAAACAAACTGAATTTCTTTTTAAACTACGGCTTATTTTACCGCAGAACCCCTGGAAGAGGTAATATTTACCAAGAAGTTTACACCGGTAGCGGGACAAATTATTTGCAGCAAACCTCAAAAAACAATGTCAGAGGAATGGTAAATAACATTCGAGGCGGGGCTGATTATTTTTTCAATGACAAAACCATTTTAACGGGTTCGTATATTTTTAGAAGAACGGATGTACAACGTATTTCCGATTTCAATTATTTGGATTACCAAAAAAGCTTATCCAATCTGTTTAGCAATGTGGATCGTCAACAAGACGAGAAAGAAGCGGAGCCCAATTCGGAATATGCCTTGACCTTTAAAAAAGGTTTTGCTAAAAAAGGCAAGGAATTTACAGCAGATTTAAGGTTTTTAAATTATTGGGAAAGATCTGATCAAACCTTTACCCAAGTTGGTAAAAGGGGCGATGGTGCCGCATTTCCAGAAATTTCCCGAATACAAAAAGCATTGAACGATGAATTTGAAAATCAATGGATCTTACAAGTAGATTACATCAATCCGGTAGGAAAAGATGCAAAAATAGAAACAGGCTTGAGAGCAAGTTTTCGAGACATGATCAATGATTACATTGTGACCGAAAAACAAGCCAATGGGGTTTTTACTGTAATGCCCAATTTAAAAAACATCTTTGTTTACCAAGAAAATATTTCAGCAGCTTATGCCATTTTTGGTAATAAAATCAAAAAGTTTTCCTATCAATTAGGCGTCAGGGCTGAATTAACTGATATACAAACTGAACTTTTAGACACCAAAGAAAAAAATCCACGTAATTATGCCAATCTATTCCCGAGCGGCCATCTTACCTATACTTTATCTGCTGACAACTCTTTCCAACTTTCTTATTCAAGACGTGTAAGAAGACCGACTTACAATGATTTAAGTCCATTTGTGACTTTGTCGGATCAACGAAATTTCTTTTCAGGAAATCCCAATTTAAATCCCGAATTCACCAATTCATTTGATTTAGGACATCTTTATTATTTCGACAAAGGAAGTATTAGTTCGTCGATGTATTACCGTCAAACTATGGGTAAAATAGAACGATTCAGATCCGTGGATTCCTTGGGATTTTCCAGAACTTTGCCCCAAAATTTGGCTGATCAACAATCCTATGGGATAGAAGTGGCTGGGTCATTCAATTTTTCAAAAGTATATCGGGCAGATTTGAGCATCAATGGATTTCGAGCGGTAACTGATGCTAGCAACATTTTTGCCACCTACCAAAGTGATACCTATTCATGGTTTGCTAGGCATTCCTCGAAAATCAAGGTAGGAGGAACGGTAGATGTGCAAATCAGAGCCAATTATGAAGCTCCACAACTTACACCACAAGGATCTAGAGGGCATATCGCTTGGATGGATTTGTCAGCTGGACAAGATATTATGCAAGGTAAAGGAACCTTGACCTTAAATATTTTGGATGTTTTCAGTTCTCGTATTATGCGAATGGAAGCCAATGGAGTGGGTTTTTATACAAGAGCACAATCGCAAGGACGTTTAACACAAGTAAATTTGACATTTAATTATCGTTTTAACACAACCAAACAAGCTGCTAAACAAAGACGCAGCATGATGGATGAGGAATAAAAATCATCAATTATGAAAAAGAGAATCATTTTAGGCATTTTTTTAGCGCAAACATTGACCTTTTCCTGCATGAACCAGCTGGAAAAAGAAACCTACCGGATCATTTTAGAAGATCCTGATCAAATTCAAGAGAGGGCTAAATTAGCTAGGGAAAAAACTCCCATCAAAATAACCAATGGATTAGTAATTAGTCGATGGGCATCCGATTCTTTAGCTCCAGACCCTGTTGCAATGGACATTGATGATAATGGTGCGCTATATTTGGCAAGGACGAATCGTCAAAAAAATTCTGAATTTGATATTCGTGGACATCGAGATTGGATGACTGCTTCCATTGGTTTACAAAGCATAGATGACAAAAGAGCATTTTTAAGAGAGACCTTTGCACCTGAAAAAAGTGATAAAAATACCTATTTAAAGGATTTAAACGAGGATGGTTCGCATGATTGGAAAGACTTAACCGTTGAAAAAGAAGAAATCTGGAAAGTAGAAGACAAAGATGGGGATGGCATTGCAGACCGATCAACACGCATATTCAATGGATTTCATGATGAAGTAACGGACGTTACAGGCGGATTATTGATTCGTAAGAAGGATGCCTTCATCTCGGTGGGTCCTGATTTATGGAGATTAAACAATACTCACAAAAAAGGTTTATTGGAAAATCCGACCTCGATTTCAACCGGTTATGGCGTTCACATTGGATTTGGAGGACATGGCATGTCAGGTGTGGTAGAAGGACCGGATGGAAAAATTTATTGGCAAATTGGAGACATTGGAGCCAATATTACCGCCAAAGATGGTAAACAATATAAATTCCCAAATTCTGGTGTAATTGTTCGATCAAATCCTGATGGAAGTGATTTTGAAGTATATGCTTCTGGTTTGAGAAATACGCATGAATTCGTATTTGATCAATTCGGTAATTTGATCAGTTCTGACAATGATGGCGATCATCCTGGGGAAAGTGAAAGATTGGTGCATGTAGTGGAAGGATCTGATGCGGGTTGGAGATCCAACTGGCAATATGGAAAATACACCGACCCGAAGAATAATTTATACAAAGTGTGGATGGATGAGAAATTGTTTGTTCCAAGATGGGAAGGTCAAGCTGCCTACATCATTCCTCCAATTAGAAATTTTCACAATGGTCCAACAGGTATGTTGTTCAATCCAGGAACCGCATTGGGTAAAAATTGGCTCAACAAATTCTTTTTAGTCGAATTTGTGGGAGATGCGAGTCGCTCACACATTTGGTCTTTTGATCTAAAACCCAAAGGTGCCAGTTTTGACTTCAAATCGGAGGTTGATGTATTAAGTGGTATTTTACCAACAGGTATTCGATTTGGTCCAGAGGGCGCATTATATGCGGCAGATTGGGTTTTTGGATGGGACACGAAAAACTTTGGACGAGTATGGAAAATTGACGTAGATGAAAAGAACAACGATTTAAGCATAGAAAGAGCTAAAACCAAAACCTTGATTCAAGCGGATTACGAGAAAATGCAAGCCGATCAATTGTACGATCATTTATTTTACACAGATTTAAGAGTTCGTCAAAAAGCGCAAATGGAATTGGCCAGCAGAGGTTCTAGTTCAGTTTCCATATTCCAAAAAGCCATTGATCAAAAAGAAAATCAACTAGCAAGGATCCATGGAATTTGGGGATTAGGCCAATTAGCCAAATCAAACAAGGAAACCGTTTCTAAATCTTTAAATGGATTATTAGCGGACAATGATGATGAGATTAAAAGTCAAGCAGCCAAAATCATCGGAGATCAATTCATCGTTGGAGGGGAAGCTCAACTTATCAACTTATTGAACACCCAGAAACCACGAGCAGCCTTTTTTGCCGCACAAGCATTGGGAAGAAACAAAGTGGAAGCAGCTATTCCGGCCTTGATTAAACTAATTGAAGCCAACAATGATCAAGACATTTACATACGTCATGCGGCTGTATTGGCATTAACAAGAATTGGCAAAGAAGATGCCATTTTGGCTTTAAGTAATTCACCAAGCAAAGCCCTACGAACAGCAGCTGTTTTGGTGTTAAGAAGAATGGCGAGTCCTAAAATAGCGGTCTTTTTAAATGATTCAGATGAATATATTGCGACAGAAGCAGCAAGAGCCATCAATGACGATGAATCAATAGTTTCGGCATTACCTTCTTTGGCGCAAACACTTTCTAACCAAAAGTTTAGCTCAGAAGCTTTATTGAGAAGAGCCATCAATGCTTGTTTGAGAGTAGGAACAAGTAAAGAAATTGATTTATTGATTCAATTTGCAGAACGATCAGACATCAGTGATGTTATTAGAGCGGAAGCCATTGCCACTTTAGGTTCATGGGCTGACCCAAGCGTTTTGGATCGTGTGGATGGCCGTTACAGAGGTAAATTGGACCGTAATCCTCAAGATGTTATTGCAAAAATTAAATCGAAAATTCCGACATTTTTGAAGAACACCAATGCGGAAGTTTTGGTTGCGACAGCGAAATTATTAGGAGATTTACAAATTCAAGATTTTAGGAGTGAGCAGACTCAATTATTTGTGAATCATCCAATGGTAAAAGTGCGATTAGCACAATTAAATTCTTTGTACACCTTGAAAGATCCCAATCTTTCCTTATTGGTTCAAAAAGGAATGGATGAGTCCGATAAATCGGTTCGTGCCTTGTCATTGAGTTATTTGGATAAAGTTCAGCTCTCTCAAATGGAACTTCCCATGATCACCAATAACATCATGGAAAAAGGTAGTCTTCAGGAGCAACAGCAATTATTGCAAGCAATTGCCAAAATGCCAGCCAAAAACACGAATGAATTATTGGCTGATTTGATCCAAAAAATGATTCAATCGAAACTACCGGCGGGAGTCAAATTGGATTTAATTGAAGCTGTGGAAGCCAACAACTCCAAAGAGTTGGTAGCTCAATTGGATGCTTTAAAAACCAAGGGAACGCTCACAGATGAATACAAAGAGGTTTTATTTGGAGGAAATATCCAAGCGGGTTATAACATTTTTGCCCGTAACCAAACAGCACAATGCGTAAGGTGCCACAATGTAAATGGAGAAAATGGGGGAGTGGGACCAAGTTTAAAAGGAATTGCTAGTAAATTAACGAGAGAGCAATTGTTGCAAGCGATGATCGAACCAAGTGCCAGAATTGCACCAGGTTATGGCAATGTCAGTATCGTGCTAACAGATGGACAAGAAGTGAATGGAACACTTTTACTTGAAAATGATCATGAAATTCAGATCAAAACCAATGAAGCAGAACCTTTAAAAATTGCTATTTCAAGAATCAAATCCAGAGAAAATAGCCCTTCCGGAATGCCGCCTATGGGAAGTTTATTATCTAAAAGAGAAATTAGAGATGTAGTTGAATATTTGAGTTCTTTAAAATCGAAATAAAAAATTGAATACATTTGTTTACCATTTAAATAGTTTAAAATTTATCATTTAGACTATTTAAATGGAAATCGTTCAATCAAGTTTTTAATAAATAGAATAAAAAAATGGATTTGAGCTAATCGTAAAAATCCGACAAAAATTACCAAAAACATTAATTTAAAAAGCCTAAGTTTAAACGAAATATCGATTACTATTCCAATCACTGAATCATTTCCCTTTAATTTAGTGTGACAGGATTACTAAGAAATAGACAGAATGGTTAAAATTCAAATTCTGAATTATTAAACAAAGCTGTATATTGAATAGATATTTCTATATAATATCAATTATTGATAATGAAATCAAATTCCAATTTACCTAAAGACGGCATAGCTGGTTTAAAAGAAAACTTTATCAGTGATGCATCATCAGGATTCATCGTATTTTTATTGGCCTTACCTTTGAGTTTAGGTATCGCAAAAGCATCAGATTTTCCACCGATAATGGGACTTGTCACCGCAATCATTGGAGGAATCATTGTGAGCTTATTCAGTGGTTCTAAATTATCGATAAAAGGCCCTGCAGCTGGCTTAATTGCCATTGTGGCTGCGGCAGTTAACGAATTTGGAGGGGGTGAATTAGGTTGGCATTTAGCTTTAGGGGCAATGGTTGTGGCGGGCTTAGTTCAAATACTTTTGGGTGTATTCAAGTTGGGCAAACTCATTGATTTTTTTCCTTTATCTGCCGTCCATGGAATGTTGGCTGCGATAGGTTTGATCATTATTGGGAAACAAATCCCCGTATTTTTGGGTGTTGATCCTATCCATTCAAAAGGGAAATCGCCTCTGGACTTATTAGCTTCAATCCCTGATTTTTTTATTCGATTGGATCCCAAAGCTGCTCTGATAGGAGTCACTAGTTTAGGCATCATGTTATCCTGGCCATTCATCAAAAATTCGATGATCAAAAAAATACCGGCTCCCTTGATAGTTTTATGCATGGCCATACCTGCAGAGATTTACATGGATTTCGACCAAAAGGAGCCGCAATATGCATTGGTACACATTGGAAATTTATTAGACAATATCAAATGGAACGTCGATTTCAGTGGTTTTCAACAAACGAGTATTTTTATCAAGTTTGTCCTCATGTTTGCCGTGGTGGGAGCTTTAGAATCACTTTTAACTGTAAAAGCCATGGACATGTTGGATCCATTTAGACGTAAATCAGACGCAAATAAGGATTTAATCGCAATCGGAATCGGAAATACCATTACAGCGGTGTTGGGTGGATTGCCCATGATTTCTGAAGTGGCGCGTTCTTCAGCGAACATTGCAAATGGGGCTAAAACACGTTGGGCAAATTTTTTCCATGGATTTTTTATTTTAATCTTTGTACTTCTAGCATCTCATTTAATTGAATTAATCCCGAATGCTGCATTAGCAGCGATGTTAATCACCGTAGGAATCAAATTAACACATCCAAAAGAATTTATTTCTACTTTAAAAAAAGGCAAGGAACAATTATTGATTTTTATCATAACCATAGTTTTTACCCTTGTCCACGATTTATTGGTTGGAATTGCAGCTGGCATATTTATGGAGATCATCATCAATTTATTGAATGGGAAACCATTAAAATCCATTTTTAAAGCACCAACAGAGGTTTCATTTACAGACAATGAATATTTAGTAGAAATTTCTGACGCAGCTGTTTTTTCTAATTTTCTAGGAATTAAGCGAAAATTGGAAGCTATTCCTCCATCTTTTAACGTAACCATTGATTTGAGTAAAACACATTTGGTAGATCATTCTGTGATGGAAAATTTTGAACACTTTAAACAGGAATATGAACAACAAGGGGGTAAGGTGAAAATCATTGGATTAGACAATCATAGCGCAGTATCCGAACATATAACTGCTGGAAGAAAAAAGAAAAAATTTAGATGAGGATTGAGGGTGCTTTTCCCCTAATCTTCATTTAACAATTACAATTTATTTCCTATATTTAGATTCTTGTTTGATCCTATTTCAAAATGAATCTCCAATTACCCAAAATACTTTCAGCAGTACTAGTATTTGTATGTATTTTACCCACTATTTCTTTTGCCCAAACTACTGCAAAATCTTGGATAACAAACACAAAGGATCAGAAATTTCTACAAGAACAAGTCTCACAAAAATTTGTATCTACACCTTATCCGGATCTAACAAGCCTTGAAATATTTCCTGAAAAAACGTTCCAAAAAATAGAAGGATTTGGCTTTACCTTGACCGGTGGTAGTTCCTCTTTGATTTATCGACTCCCTCAAGCAATTCGAAAAAATCTTTTGCAGGAATTATTTGGAAATGGTCCTAAATCGATAGGAATCTCCGTTTTGAGAATTGGAATTGGCGCTACCGATTTAGATTCTGCAGTTTACTCATACAATGACCTAAGCAATCAAAGCGAAGATATAGCTCTAGCGAAATTCAGTATTCAATCAGAAAAACGATTTCAGATTCCTTTATTAAAGGAAATTTTACAAATTAATCCGAAGATTAACATCATTGCTACTCCATGGAGTCCCCCAGTCTGGATGAAAGACAATGGATCTTCAAAAGGAGGACAATTACAAACAAAATATTACTCCGTTTACGCGGAATATTTGGTCAAATACCTACAAGCCATGGAAAAAGAAGGTATTCGAATTTTTGCAATGACTCCACAAAACGAACCCTTGAACCCGGATAATAACCCTAGTCTTTATTTTCCTTCTGCCCAACAGAATGAATTCATTAAACATCATTTGGGACCCTTGTTTGAAAAAAAGCAGCTGAAAACTAAAATTTTATTATTCGACCATAATTGTGATCATCCCGAATATGCCATTGAAATTTTAAATGACCCAATTACACGTAAATATGTATCAGGATCCGCCTTTCACTTATATGGGGGAAATATTCAAGCCTTATCAACTGTAAAAAAAGCACACCCAGATAAAGACGTGTATTTTACTGAACAATGGACTGGGGTTAAAGGAAATTTTGAGGGTGATTTTATGTGGCACATGAAAAATGTGATCATTGGAGCATTGAATAATGAGGCAAAAACTGTTTTAGAATGGAATTTGGCCAATGATGCTTCCTGGGGGCCGCACACTCCAGGCGGTTGCACAGAATGTTTAGGGGCTTTAACCATTTCAAACACCATCCAAAAGAATGTGGCTTATTACATCATTGCGCATGTGGCAAAAGTTGTACCACAAGGTTCTTATCGAATTGCACTTTCTCTTCCAAAAGAAATTTCAGGCACAGCCTTTGAGCGACCAGATAAGAAAAAAGTTATTTTACTTTTAAATGATGAAGAACATGATAAAAGCTATCAGCTTTCATATAAATCTCAATATATTGCCATAAAATTACCAGCAAAGTCTGCAATAACCTATTTAATCAATTGAAAATGAACACGTTCAACATTAATCGACGAAATTTTTTAAAAGGTGCCACATCCATTTTGGCATTAAGCCAATTTGGGGCATATGGCTTGGATTTAATTCATCCCAACAAACCCTTAAAAGTCGCTTTGATCGGTACAGGATGGTACGGAAAAAGTGATTTATTTCGACTCATGCAAGTAGCTCCAGTAGATGTGATAGCCATTTGTGATGTAGATAAAAATCAATTAAATGAAGCCGCAAGGCTGATTTCCGAAAGAACAAAAAGCAATAAAGTTCCTAGGCTGTACGGAAATTACCAAAAACTGCTCGCCGAAAATGAATTAGACATCGTATTAATCGGTAGTCCTGATCATTGGCATCCTCTTCAAATGATTGATTCAGTGAAAGCGGGTGCTCACGTATATGTTCAAAAACCGATTTCAGTGGATGTATTGGAAGGAGAGGCCATGGTGGCAGCGGCGAGAAAATATGGTAAAACTGTACAAGTAGGAACACAAAGAAGAAGTACACCGCATTTGGTTGAGGCCAAAAATAACATCATCGATAAAGGATTATTAGGCAAAGTAGCACATGTCGAAATGTATTGTTACTATCACATGAAAAATAACAGCAATCCACCTTTGCAGGCTATTCCAGAACATTTTGATTATGAAATGTGGACGGGACCTGCACCCATGAGGCCATTCGATGGTTTACCTCATACATCTTGGTGGAGGGCTTTCATGGAATATGGAAATGGCATCATGGGAGATATGTGTGTACATATGTTTGATCAGGCGCGTTGGATGCTAGGATTAGGTTGGCCCAAGAAAATCAGCTCAGAAGGTGGAATCTATGTTCAAAAAGGAGGCAAATCCAACATTGCAGATACTCAAACCGCTGTTTTTGAATACGATGGATTAAACTGTGTTTGGCAACACCGATCGTGGGGAAGTGCTGTCGACAAAGATTACCCATGGGGATTAACCATTTATGGTGAATTAGGAACATTGAAGATGAGTCCGATGAGTTACGATTTTATTCCTCAAGGGAAAGGCGAAAAAATTCATCAAGGCTGTGTTTACGAAAGAGAAAAATATCCGGAAGATGTAACCGAAAAAAGAAGTGAGATTCATGCAGCTCCTGCAACAAGGGCACATTTCTTGAATTTCTTAGCGGCAATTGACCAAAAAACAAAACCCATTGCAGACATTTCCGAAGCACATATTTCTACGGCAAGCTGTATTTTGGCGAATTTATCCATGAAATTAGGTCGACCTTTGGCATATGATCCTATATTAAAAATAATCCCTAATGACCCAGAAGCCACACAATTACTCGCCAGAGAATACAGAGGCCCATGGAACAGAAAAATGTTAATCTAAAATAAACATACAATGAAAAAATACTTATTAATTATTAGCTGCATCATTGCACAATTTTCAGCCTTGGCTGATGTTCAACTTCCTGCAATCATTGGTGACCACATGGTCTTGCAACAAAAAAGCAAAGTGAAATTATGGGGTTGGACGACCAACCCAAGTGAAACGGTAAAAATCAAAGTTTCTTGGGATACCACAAACTATAAAACTGTGGCCAAATATGGCCATTGGGTTGTAGAAATAAATACGCCAGGTGCCTCCGAAAATCAAAATATCCGAATTTCAGGCTCCAAAAATACCATTCAAATTTCTGATGTATTGATTGGAGAAGTTTGGTTATTTTCTGGACAATCCAACATGGAATGGGGCGGAAATCAGAATTTGAAAGAAACCATGGATGAGATGCCCAATGCCACCAATAAAAGCATTCGATTCTTTTATATTCCAAAAGCAACTGCAGATTACCCTCAAGAAGATGTACGAGCAAAATGGGTCGTATGTAATCCAGAGGATATGAAATCATTTTCCGCAATTGGTTATTTCTTTGGAAAAAAAATCAACGAAAAATTAGGTGTACCCATGGGATTGATCAATTCCAATTGGGGAGGAACTCCAGCAGAAGTGTGGGTACCCCAAGATAAGGTGCTAGGAAATACCAAATTAGTTGAAGCTGCTAAAAAATTGCAGACATTTGATTTTTGGTCTAGCAGAGCAGGTGATAATTACAACGCTATGATAGCACCTATTTTGAACTATCAACTGGCTGGAGTTTTGTGGTATCAAGGTGAAAGTAATGTGGGTCAATATTCCAGCTATACGGAATTAATGAATGAGTTGATTTTATCTTGGAGAGCAGGATTTAACAAAAATTTACCCTTCTATTTTGCTCAAATCGCACCATATGATAAATATCCAAGTAATTTAGGAGCTAAATTACGTGAGGCACAAACCCGAAATTTAGCCTTAGAAAATACAGGAATGGTGGTCTTAACTGATTTAGTTCCAGATGTAACAAACATTCATCCGACACAAAAAGTTGAAGTAGCTAATCGATTTGCCAATCTTGCCTTAGTGAAAACATATGGTCAATCGGCAGGACCCATGATGTACCCTAAATACGATCGTCATCGGATTGAAAAAAATAAAATGAGAATTTATTTCAAAGAATTAGGCGGAAAATTGATAACAAAAGATGGCGGAGAACCGAGTCACCTTATGATTGCAGGAGAGGATCAAAAATTTTATCCAGCCAAAGGCAAAATTGATGGTAACACCTTAGTAGTATCTTCAGAAGAGGTACCCAATCCTGTGGCAGTAAGATATGCCTTTAATAACGTTGATATGCCTAATTTATTTACCAAAGAAGGCTTACCAGTTAATTTATTTAGAACCGATAATTGGGATAACTAATTCTATTAAAAATGAAAAATAGCCTATTAATTCTACTTTTTTGTTTCCATCTTTCTTCATCATTGGCTCAGCAAAAGAGCAGTTCTCAACTATATGAAGATCTGAAAGCTATTCAGGTACTTGGAACAGTTTTACACGTGGCCGCTCATCCAGATGATGAAAGCACCAACATGCTAACTTGGTTTGCAAGAGATCAACATTGGGAAACAAACTATTTCTCTTGTACACGTGGTGATGGAGGACAAAATTTAATTGGCGATGAACAAGGAATTGCCTTAGGATTAATTAGAACTCAAGAATTACTAGCAGCAAGAAGACTGGATGGTGCTCATCAATATTTTTCGCAAGCCATGGATTTTGGCTTTTCGAAATCAACAGATGAAGCTCTAAAAATTTGGAACAAAGATTTAATTTTATCGAATTTGGTCTATATCATTCGAAAAACCAGACCTGATATCATTTTCACCCGTTTTCCACCAGATCCGCGTGCCGGACATGGCCATCACTCAGCCTCAGCGGTTTTAGCAATTGAAGCCTTTACCGCAGCGGCGGATCCGAAACGTTTTCCTGAGCAATTAATGAATGGAATAAGTACCTGGCAAGCCAAAAGATTGCTTTGGAATACATTTCGTTTCCCAGGATCAGCCAATTCAACCGTTTCAGACGATCAATTCAAATTCGATATAGGATTTTTTATCCCAGGATTGGGACAAAGTACCAATGAATTAGCCGCATTGAGTAGAAGTCAGCATAAAAGCCAGGGCTTTGGATTTGCGATTGACCGAGGTAAATCCACCGAATATTTTGTGACTTTGGCCGGAGATAGCCCCAAAAGAAATATTCACGATGGGGTTAACTCGTCATGGACACGCATAGAAGGTGGTCAAAGTATCCAAGAAGATCTTGACCAAATTATTCAGCGATATAAATTGGATCAGCCTTATTTAAGTGTAGAAGCAATGATCAACCTAAAAAAGAAAATCCAACAAATTTCAGATCCATTTTGGAAAAAGAAAAAATTGAAGGAAATCAATGATTGGATCATTCAAGCTTCAGGCATTTATTTAAGTGCTACCACCGATAAAGCAATGATTGCAAAAGCAGATACACTTAAAATAAAGCACGAGTTTATTGTCCGTTCACCAATTAAAATTGACAAGCTAAGCTTACAAACTTTGCAATCTGATACCGTTTTTTCTAACCAATTATCGCCGTACAAAAAAATCATATGGTCCAAAAATTTCATTGTTGGAAATAAAATTAGCCAAGCATATTGGTTAGAAATGCCAAGAAATAAAGGGCACTTTTCAAATCAAAATCCTGATAAAATAGGGCAAGCAGATGTGGATCCTGCCATAGTGAGTCGAGCTTCATTTCAAATTAATGGGGAAACATTTATTTTGGAAAAAGCTGTTCAAGAGCTTATCATCGATCCAGTTAAAGGAGAATTAAATCAACCCATTGCCATCACTCCAAAAACAACTTTCAGTCTAGTTCCGAATATTTTACTTTTCCCCACTGGATCAAAAGTGAAAAAACAAACTCAGATTGTGGTCACAGCTTTGTCTAATTTGGCAGCAGGAAATGTCCGAGTTGTAAGCAAAGACGCAAAAGAATGGGCTGTTTTTGAAATGAAAAATGGGATCAAAAAAGGTGAACAAATATCTATCCCCATCTCTTTATCAGAATCAGAGCTTAAAAATGAGGGAAAAACAAGTTACATTTTTGAACTTCAATTCGAAACGAATCAGGGTAATTGGATAGATTCATTGGAGATGCAAAAAATCACCTACGATCATATTCCAACCCAAAGGTATTACACCAAAATTACCTTGGAAGCAATCCACACCAATTTTGCCAAAAAAGGTCAATTGATTGGATACATCAAAGGTGCGGGTGATCGCGTCCCGGAGGCCTTGGTTCAAATGGGTTATGAGGTAAAGTTTTTAAATGAGTCTGATTTGAAATTTGAAAATTTAAAAAAATTCGATGCCATAGTTGCTGGAATTAGAGCTTACAATACCTTGGATTTTATGTCCAATGCCTATACAGATTTGATGAAATACATCGAAAATGGGGGCAATTATGTCGTTCAATATAATACAGCAAGTTTCCTAGGTCCTATGTCTGCCCAAATAGCTCCTCATCCTTTGAAAGTTGGACGTACTCGAATTACCGATGAAACAGCCAAGCCAGAGTTTTTGCTTCCTCAGCACTCCATTTTTCATCAGCCCAATCAGATAGGTTTTGATGATTTTAGTG
>JBILRJ010000284.1:0-4084 GCA_044372695.1 Spirosomataceae bacterium | reverse complement strand
GGGCGACTGCGGAATTACTTGCTTATGGTTCATTATTGTCGGAAGGCAAAATGGTGCGTTTATCAGGTCAAGATGTACAAAGAGGTACTTTCTCTCACCGTCATGCGGTGTTGCATGATGCCAATACGAACGATAATTATAATTCTCTTGATCACATTCAAGAAGGTCAAGAAAATTTACAAATCTACAATTCCCATTTATCAGAATATGGTGTTTTAGGTTTTGAATTTGGTTATGCACTCGCAAATCCAAATGCATTGGTTATTTGGGAAGCTCAATTTGGTGATTTTGCCAACGGTGCCCAAACCATGATTGACCAATTTATTAGTTCTCATGAATCTAAATGGGGTACTCAAAATGGTTTAGTTATGTTATTGCCACATGGATATGAAGGTCAAGGGCCTGAACATTCGAATGCCCGTCCAGAAAGATTTTTGCAATTGGCTTCGGAAGAAAATATGATTGTTGCAAATTTGACGACACCTGCTAATATTTTTCACGCATTGCGTCGTCAACTTGTTTGGCCTTTCCGTAAGCCTTTGGTGGTCATGTCTCCTAAATCTCTTTTCCGCCATCCTAAAGTGGTTTCACCCATCGAAGATTTTGTGAAAGGAAGTTTCCAAGAAGTCATTGGCGATACTTATGCTGAAAAAGCAAAAGTAAAAAAGGTGTTGCTGTGCAGTGGTAAAATCTATTTTGATTTATCAGAGCGTCAAGAATTGGATGCAAGAAAAGATGTGGCAATTATTCGTATTGAACAATTACACCCTCTACCAATCGCTCAAATAGAGGCGGAGTTGGCAAAATACAAAAATGCAGCCATTTATTTCGTTCAAGAAGAACCTGAAAACATGGGATATTGGTCTTACATCCTTCGGGAGTTTGGTTGGGCTCGTTTCAAAGGTTTGGTTGCTAGAAAGAAAAGTGCCTCACCTGCTACAGGATTTTTAAAAGTGCATGGAGTTGAACAAGCTTCATTGATTAACAAAGCATTTGAATAATTAACTAACTCAAGCCTCATTAAAATGGCCATAGAAATGAAAGTGCCCGCTGTGGGCGAATCGATCACGGAAGTAACTGTCGCAACTTGGAACAAGAAAGAAGGCGATGTGGTTAAATTAGACGAAGTTCTTTGTGAACTTGAGTCAGATAAAGCTACTTTTGAACTACCAGCTGAAGCTGAGGGTATCTTGCACATTGTAGCAAAAGAAGGAGAGGTCCTGCCTATTGGAGCAGTAATTTGCTCGATTGAAGTTGCCTCTGTCTCTAATGCTAGTCCGGTTACACCTACAGTGGAAGTCCAAGAAGTTGTTGTTACCGCTGCACCTTCGGCAAGTCCATCACAAACTGTTCAAATTTTGGAAGTGAAAGTTCCACCTGTGGGAGAATCCATTTCTGAAGTTACTGTTTCAGTTTGGAATAAGAAAACAGGTGATACGGTTAATTTAGATGAGGTTTTATGTGAATTAGAGTCTGATAAAGCAACATTTGAACTACCTGCGGAAGCCGCTGGTGTACTAGAAATTGTTGCTGAATCTGGTTCAGTTGTCGCTATTGGTGGAATTTTAGCAAAAATTACTGTCGGTGGTGCTCCATCTATTTCCGCTTCGGTTTCCTCAGCTCCTGTAAGTAGTATAGTTTCTGCCGATTCGAATTCAACGATTAGTAATTATGCATCAGGTCATCCTTCTCCAGCTGCAGCTAAAATATTGGATGAAAAAGGAATTTCAGCCGCCAGTGTTGCTGGAAGTGGTGTAGGTGGTCGAATTACTAAAGACGACGCCATTCAGGCAAATGTGGCAAAACCAGCCATAGCAAGTCCTGTTTCTATTGCTTCAAGTGCTGCACCAAGTACTTCAGATAACAGAGGTACCCGTCGCGAAAAAATGAGCTCCTTACGTAAAACGGTCGCTAGACGCTTAGTGGCAGTTAAGAATGAAACGGCTATGTTAACTACTTTCAATGAAGTGGACATGAAACCGGTCATGGATATTCGGGCAAAATACAAGGATAAATTCAAGGAAAAGCATGGTGTAGGTTTAGGATTTATGTCCTTTTTTACCAAAGCAGTTTGCGTAGCACTCAAAGAATTCCCTTCCGTCAATGCTAAAATAGATGGAGATGAAATTGTATACAATGATTTTTGCGATGTTTCTATTGCAGTTTCTGCTCCTAAAGGTTTGGTTGTTCCGGTTATACGTAACGCAGAAAATTTAAGTTTAGCTGGAATTGAATCAGAGGTTGTTCGTTTGGCTGTTAAAGCACGTGAAAATAAATTAACCTTGGAGGAAATGACTGGAGGAACTTTTACCATCACAAATGGAGGTGTTTTTGGCTCTATGTTATCAACTCCAATCATCAATGCTCCACAAGTGGCCATTTTGGGTATGCACAACATTGTTGAAAGAGCTGTCGTGGTAGATGGGCAAGTAGTTGTTCGTCCAATTATGTACTTAGCTTTGTCATACGATCATCGAATCATTGATGGTCGCGAGTCGGTAAGTTTCTTAGTAAGAGTAAAACAACTTTTGGAAGACCCAGCTCGTTTATTATTGGATATTTAACATTCGAATAGGCTCTCATTGGGCCTATTCCTTTTTATAAAAAAATTATGCAAGAATTTGATGTAGTAGTAATTGGTTCAGGACCCGGTGGATATGTTTCAGCGATTAGAGCTGCTCAATTGGGCTTTAAAACTGCCATTATTGAAAAATATGCGGTCATGGGTGGAACCTGCCTAAATGTTGGTTGTATTCCCTCTAAAGCTTTATTAGACTCTTCAGAGCATTTCTACAATGCAGTTCATAGCTTTGAGGAACATGGAATTGTGATTAATACTCCCAAAGTTGATTTGGCGAAAATGATTGCCCGAAAAACGAGTGTGGTAGAGAAAATGAATGGCGGGATTTCATTTTTGATGAAGAAAAATAAAATCACGACATTTCATGGCTTGGGATCTTTTGATGGTCCTAAATCGGTTAAAATCACGAAAGATGACGGTAGCTCTGAAATTATTTCTGCGAAGAATATTATCATCGCAACGGGTTCTAAACCTACGATTCTTCCTTTCATTCCTGTCGATAAAAAACGGATAATCACCTCCACCGAGGCTTTAAAAATGACCGAAATTCCCAAGCATTTAATTGTGATTGGGGCAGGAGTAATTGGGGCAGAATTAGGTTCTGTTTACGCGCGTTTGGGGTCAAAAGTTTCCTTTGTGGAATTTGCGGAAGGTATGATTCCAACCATGGACAAAACCATGGGGAAGGAATTGCAAAAATCCATTGGAAAATTAGGTGCTGAATTTTATTTTTCTCACCAAGTGACAGGTGTTGAAAACAAAGGGAAAGAAGTAGTCGTTAAGGCGAAAAATTCCAAAGGAGAAGAAGTCGAAATTAAAGGCGATTATTGTTTAGTTTGCATAGGAAGACGGCCTTATACGGATGGATTGAATTTGGCGGCTGCCGGTTTGGTCGCGGATGAAAGAGGGCGAATTTCCATTGATGAGCACACGCTTCAAACTTCTGTTCCTGGGATTTACGCCATTGGAGATGTAGTTCGTGGCGCCATGCTTGCACACAAAGCAGAAGAAGAGGGTGTTTTTGTAGCGGAAGTGATTGCCGGACAGAAACCCCACATTAATTACAATTTGATTCCAGGTGTTGTGTACACATGGCCGGAAGTGGCTTCGGTCGGTAAAACAGAACAAGAGTTAAAAGCAGCAAATATTTCTTACAAGGAAGGCTCATTTCCTTTCAAAGCTCTCGGCAGGGCAGTCGCATCAATGGATGTGGATGGTTTGGTTAAAGTTTTGGCAGATGAAAAAACGGATGAAATTTTAGGTGTTCACATCATTGGAGCACGTGCTGCTGACATGATTGCTGAGGCAGTGGTGGCCATGGAGTTTCGTGCAAGTGCTGAAGATGTTGCAAGAATGTCTCATGCACACCCAACCTACACAGAAGCCATGAAAGAGGCTTGTTTGGCTGCAACTAGCAAAAGAGCTTTACACGCCTAATTTTTCTTTTCAAAATGGCATAGAATGAATTGATCTTTTTGATTAGCTCATTCTATGCTTTTTTTT
>JBILRJ010000283.1:0-4087 GCA_044372695.1 Spirosomataceae bacterium | reverse complement strand
GGAATTTTTACCAACCATCCGTTTTGCACCCAAAGCCAAAGCAATAGTGATAACGGCGGGTAGTGCCTCTGGAATAGCAGCTACTGCAACAGAGATTGCGGTGAGTAACATGCGAATAGGGTCTTCGTCCCGCAACAATCCTGCACTATAAATAATGGCACAAATAAATATTACAACAAAAGATAGATTTTTCCCAAAGTTGGTTAATCGCTTTTGAAGGGATGTTTTAGTTTCATCCTCTCCGAGGAGTTGTGCTATCCGACCAATTTCGGTGTCCATACCGGTTGCTACAACAATGCCTTCGCCTCTTCCATATGTTATACTAGTTGTTTTGTACGCCATATTAAATCGGTCCCCTAACATTGCGTTTTCTAGGATTATTCCAACTGTACTTTTTTCTACGGCATTAGATTCTCCTGTTAATGAAGCCTCATCAACTTGCAAGGAATACGTTTCTGTTAAACGAATATCTGCCGGCACAGACATTCCTGCTTCTAGAATTAGTATGTCACCGGGCACTAACTCGGATGCAGCAATCTGAACAATATGACCACCTCTGCGAACCGTGGCGGTTAATGAAGACATTTTTTTCAGGGCCTCCAATGCTTTTTCTGCACGGTATTCTTGTACAAAACCTATGATGGCATTGAGCAGTACAATGATTAATATGACTATGGCATCTTTTAAATCGCCCACGGATAGAGAAATCACGGCTGCTAATAGCAGGATAAGAACCATTACATCCTTAAATTGGCGCAGTAATAAAATGAGGACAGAAATTCTCTTTTTTTCTATGAGCTCGTTTTTGCCAAATTGTTTTTGACGGCCTTCTATTTCTGCACTAGGCAAGCCATACTCATTTGTGTTTAAAAGTTCTTGAATTTCGGATATGGCTAATAGATGAAAGTGCATTCTTATGACTCATTTAAATTCTTTTTTCTTCTATTATCTACGGCATATTTAACTATAAAATAAATGATAAGAGCGGTAATGGTACTTACGATAGTTGCACCAATAAACAATACGTAACCAATTATCGAGATGTTTTGGTACCAAGTTTCATATTCAAACTTTATGTCTGTAGGAATAAATATTTTACCTACTTTGTAGCTAATCATTAATAAGAAAGGACTCGTAAGGGGATTAGATATAAAAGCCGCTGAAAGGGCTGCGGGTAAATTAAAACGGAGGAACTTGTATAGCAACAAGGATAAAATGGTGCTCAATCCAAAGGTAGGAAAGACCCCCCAGAATGCACCAATAGCCGCGCCTAACGCAATTTCGTGCGTACTTCCACGAGCATGATATATTTTAAGGATGTTGATCTTTAACTTACTTAAAATAGTAATGATAAAGTTTCTTTTTTTAGATTTCACTTTGAAAATATCAATACAGGGATCTTAGTAGAATACGTTAACTCTGCTGATTTGCTTGGTAAGAATAAACTTTCGAAAAAGCCCTTTTCCCTATTGGTAAACATGACTAATAATTCAGGTTTGGATTTTTGAATGTATTCTGTAATTCTTTCTATAATTGAGAATTCAAGCGTGTTTTTTTTAATATTCAGTCCAATATTCTCAAATTCTTTTGTTTTGAATAATTCTTTGTTTTTTTCAAATTTCTTCTCATTAAGTATGATTGATGAATAATGTAATACTTCTAAATGCGAAGAAATTTCGGTTGAAAGTTTTGAAATCTTTAATAACTCATCTTTTAGATTTTCAAAGTCAGATAAATAGACGGTATTTTTGATCTGTTTGGCTCTATAATGGCTTGGTATTACCATGACAGGGACTTTCGAGTTGTTCACCATATATGAGGTGTGTGTTCCCATTACTTTTCTAAGCATACCCGCCCCTTGGGTAGCTATACAGATAAAGTCTAATTTATTTTTCTCTGCATATTGTATGATGTCTTTCTCTGTTGAAATAGAATTTTCAACGACAAACTTCACATCCGCGAATTTTGCTTTATCCTTGTCAATAACTGAATGGATAAACTTTTTGAGTTCCACAGAAAGACGCTCTATTTCTTCCTCCTGATACTGGGCAAAAAAAACATTACTCCATATTGTAGGTTGTAGAAAATGTATGGCATGGTAGAACACAACTTCTACATTTTTAGATTGCTTGGCCAAGTTCTGCGCAAACCTAATAGCTCCTTTTGAGTTTGCCGAAAAGTCGGTAGTTACAAGTAGTTTCATTTTTTTATATTTAAACGTGATGCATTTTTTCGTGTTTTTTCCTTGATGCTTAGGTGACATAAGTCAAAAATTGCCACAGGCGCTCCTTTGGCAAAACATCTCAGGTTTCATTTCCCAAATCATAGATTTGCGCTATGCTTGCTTTTGTTGCAAAGTAGAAATAAGCTCTTGATTAATAACTGATTATAATCATCTAAAACAGTGATCTTCATCTTTAAATTGAGTGGCTTGGTTCATTGCCTAAATAATCAATATCAAACTCCAGAAAAATTTCAGGAAGTTCAATCCTAAATAACAGGAATGAGTAAAAAGAAGCATACACACATGGAATCAGTATCGGCAAAAAGCAATTTTCTTTAGCAAATCTCACCATTTCTGTAAAATTGGATTTTTTCAATTAAATTTATCAATTGAGTCAAAAAATTTGCTTGATCAAGAAGTAGATGATTTGATGTAAACCTATAAAACCTATGAAAAGAGAGCAATTTTTACAAAAAAGTGCTTTGGGGATATTTGCTGCTATCGCGCAGACAAATGCCTTAGCAACCGAAGAACAGCGCCCAATAATGGGTAAACGATTTTCCATCGGGGCATGCGATTGGTCGATCTCCAATACTTCCAATTTAGGGGCGATGGAAATGGCCAAAGAAATCGGTTTAGATGGCGTCCAATTAAGTCTAGGCTTGAAGGCCAACAACATGCATTTACGGAGAAAGGATGTACAAGAAGCGTATAAATCTTTAGCTAAAATCTTTCAAGTGGGCTTTACTGGATTAGGCATCGGAGAGCTCAATAATTACCCATTTAAGTCGGACCCACAGACAGACCAATGGGTGGCCGACAGCATTCAAGTTGCCAAAGATTTCCATATCAAAGCGGTATTAATTGCTTTTTTTAGTAAAGGCGATTTAAAAAACGATGCAAAGGGACAAGATGCAGTTATCCAAAAATTCAAGGACATCGTGCCCATCGCAGAAAAAGCGGGAGTGACATTGGGTATAGAATCTTGGTTGAGCGCAGAGGAACACATGCGCATCATCGACGCAGTGGGTTCGCCGAATTTAAAGGTCTATTATGACGTGGCCAACTCTGAAAAAATGGGTTACGACATCTACGAAGAAATTAAATGGCTAGGTAAAAAAAATCAAATCTGTGAATTTCATTTCAAAGAAAATGACGCGCTTTTGGGACAAGGAAAAGTGGATTTCCAAAGGGTAATGAAATGCATTGATGAAATCAAATATGCAGGGGCCATACAAATCGAGGGCGCCGTTCCTCCAGGAAAAACGATGCTCGAAAGTTATGTAAAGAACAATCGATTTGTCAGGGATTTAGTGTCTTAAAATAATTTACCCATTGACTAGTAAAAACCATTGTAATTCATGAAAATCATCAGCACCATTTTACTGTTTTTGTTTCCCTATCTATTTATCAATGATGGGACAAATTTGTATGTCCCAGAAGGTTTTGAAGTAGAGCTTTGGGCAGAATCCCCGATGTTGTATAATCCGACCAACATGGACGTGGATGCCCGTGGCCGTATTTGGGTGACCGAGGCCGTGGAATATCGGGATTTTAATAATAAGCCTGATGCCCGATTTAACTTCAAAAACCAAGGAGATCGAATCGTGATTTTAGAAGATACTGATCAAGATGGTAAAGCGGATAAATCCACGGTCTTTGTACAGGACATGGATTTAAAAGCCCCTTTGGGCATAGCGGTGATTGGCAATAAAATTTTTGTAAGTGCCTCTCCGAACGTAATCGTGTATACGGATGAAAATCACGACGATCAACCCGACAAAAAGGAAGTCTTTTTAACCGGATTTGGGGGCTTTGACCATGATCATTCTTTGCATTCATTTTTAGCCACGCCTTATGGAA
>JBILRJ010000282.1:0-4091 GCA_044372695.1 Spirosomataceae bacterium | reverse complement strand
CGTTGAGCTTTGATGAAAATTTGATCAGTTAAACTCGGTAATCGTAAAATTCTCCAGGATGTTCCGTAATCTTTGTTTTTTTTATCAAACAAGGCTTTGCAGAATGAAATTACTTGTCGATATTCGATTTCGGTTTGGGAAGGCTGTATGTCCCTGTTCATAAAACTGGATTAAATTACAAAGCTTATTATTTTTACAGACTACAAAAATATTCAAATTATCCTAAAATTCTAAATTTCATTTGATTTGGATCCTCTTTTTCCTTCTTTTCAAACAATTCGAATTCGTAATCGGATAGTTGATTTCAAGAAACCTCTAATTATGGGGGTTTTAAATGCCACACCAGATTCTTTTTATGCAGATAGTCGAGTGAATTCGGTCGATTTAGCCATGATGCAAGCTGACAAGATGATTCAAGAGGGTGCAAGTATGCTAGATATTGGTGGACATTCTACTCGTCCAGATGCGGAATCTGTATCCTTGCAAGCCGAAATGGATCGCGTTTTGCCTATCATTGAAGCCATTTCTAAAACATTTCCTGAAATAATTCTTTCTGTAGATACTTATCGCCTCAGGGTGGCACAAGAAGCTTTCAAGGTGAGTGCTCATATTTTTAATGACATTGGGGGAGGGAACATGGATGAGGGAATTTTTGATTGGATTTGTGAAAATCAAATTCCCTATATTTTGACTCATAGCCTTGGCGCTTTTCATGAGGTTCATCGACAGCCCAATTATTCCGACTTTATGCAGGATGTTATTTCCAATTTATTGGAAAAAGTTCTATTTTTAAGAGGTAAAGGTTTGAAAGATTTGATGGTTGACCCTGGATTTGGTTTCTCTAAATCTTTGGATCAAAATTATGAAATGATGGCTAATTTGGATCAATTTGAATTATTAGGAGCACCTATTTTGGTGGGCATTTCTCGAAAATCCATGATTTCTAAGTTATTGGGTGTTAACTCCACCGAAACCTTAAATGCTTCTACTGCCTTACATATGACTGCTTTGATGAAAGGAGCGAAAATTTTGCGCGTACATGACGTGAAAGAGGCAGTCGAAGTGGTTCAAATTTATCAAAAATTAACAGAAAATGGCTTATCCAATTTATAAAAATACTGCTTGGTTTCCACCGGATCAAGTCAACGTTTCCATTCAAGATATTGGCTTTTTAAGAGGTTTTGGAATATTTGATTTCTTCCGAATCATGGATGGTAAACCCATTTTTTTGTCCGATCATTTGGACCGACTTTTGGCTTCTGCACAAAAAATGGGAATTGTTCACAATTATACAAAAGCTCATTTGGCTAATTTGATTTTAGAATTAGCCAGCAAGTCGGTAGATAAATGTCTAGGTGTAAAAATGATTTTAACAGCTGGTGATAGTCCGAATGGATTTGATGTTGGTCCAATAGCTAATTTATACATTTTACCGACTGTTTTTTCTTTCCTTGATCCTGAATTAGGGATGAAATTAATGAGTTTGAAATACCAAAGAGAAATGGCGGACATCAAGTCCTTGAATTATGCCTTTGCACTTCGAAATTGGGCCGAAGTGAAAGCCAAGGGTTTTGATGATGTGATTTACTATCACAACACTTTTGGTGTTTCGGAGTCTTCTAGAAGCAATTTGTTTTTTGTTAAAAACGGCATTTTTTACACACCTAAATCCCATATTTTGGAAGGGATTACGCGGAAGCACGTGATTAAACTGATTCAATCTAACTATTCCTTAGAATTAGGGGATTTCTCTTTGGAAGCATTCAAGGATGCCGACGAAGTTTTTACAACAGGCAGCACAAAACGCGTATTGCCTATTACTCAAATAGATGATCAATTGATCCATTCAGGTAAAAGAGGACCATATACTCAAGAGATTTACGAGCTTCTGTTAAACTCTGAATCATGATGCTATCAGAATTATAGATTCTATTTTTGGATTCACCTGATCACTATCTGGCAAAACAATGATCTGGTTAATCTTCCAGAAGGCTATCATAGAATTGAGCGATACAAATGTTTACATAAGGAATTAACCATAAAAATCCGATTCCGAGCGTGAAAATGCAAAGGAAACCCAAGGCAATGAAACGAAGCCACAACTTGAATAATTGCCATTTGTGTCCTTTCATCATCTGTTTACTTTGATTGATGGCATCTAAGGAACTCATCTCTGGATGATCCACCAAAATGTAAAAAGTCATGGAATAAGATAATGCCGCGATAATCCCTGGTATGATGAATAGGAGTGTCCAAGCTAGCGTAAAAATCGCAATGATTATATTACTCGCTAAGAAAACGAAAAAACGATTGATGTCCCGAAAACCTGCAAAAACTAATTCAATGTCTGCTTTGAAACCTCTTATAAGGTAAATGCCGAAGGCTGCTCCTCCAAATGAAAAGGCACCGCCCAGTATAAATGCGACAATATTTCCAGAATGTAGGCTTAAGTTGGGTTTAATGGCTTTGTCAATAAAAAAAGGAAAATCTGATGGTAAGTCGATCGGGTAGACATAAAAATTTTGTGTCCAAAATACGATTGATGAAGATACAAGTGTTATGATGAAAAATGCTAAAATAGCGGGAATCCATTTGCCAGATAGTTTTTCGCGGGCAAGAAGGGTAATTTCTGAATTTGTCATGGATCATTTCTAAAGTTCACTTTCTAGCCAATTTTCTTATTTTTTAGGTCTAAATATTTTGATGTTATTCTCATTAGGAATCAAAAACGGACCACCAATTAAATCAATGCAATAGGGTACTGCCGGGAAAACAGCCTCCAAACATTGTCTAATGGCACTGGGTTTTCCCGGTAAATTGATGATGAGCGAACGCCCCCTGATACCCGCTGTTTGTCTACTCAAGATGGCAGTAGGTACATATTGTAAACTAACTGACCGCATTAATTCACCAAATCCGGGCATCATTTTATGGCACACAGCTTCTGTTGCTTCGGGTGTGACATCTTTAGGGTCAGGTCCTGTGCCACCTGTGGTGATGATTAGGCAACAGTTTTCCAAGTCCGCCATTCTACACAAGGTGTTTTCAATTTCTTCCTGGACATCTGGAATAACTGCATAGCTGATTTTGAATTCGCTGATTAAGTATTCTTGTAAAATTTCCACTACCGCTTTTCCAGGAATATCTTCATAAACTCCAGCACTTGCTCTGTCTGAAATATTTATCACTCCTAATTGTATCATTGGTTGGGGAGATTTCTTTTTTGCATTTTTAGAAAAGATTTGGGCCTTTTTTCCATGGGGATAGGTTCATTGAGTAAATCTCGGATAACAATGGAGGCGCAAGCACCACCAAATGCCGCAGGTAAGTATGAAATGGTGCCATAAGCTGATTTTTTAAAATTCGATCCGTCTGTTAAGATCAAGGATTCATCTTTGACTTTTTCCAATGAAAAAACGGCTTTGATGCCTTTTTTTACTCCCAACTTTCTTATTCTTTTGCGTACCAATGAGGCTAAGTAACATTCTCGGGTATCCAATAAATCGGCTGTCCTAATTTTGGTAGGATCCAATTTGCCGCCAGCCCCCATGGAGCTAACAATTTTCAATTCGAGGTCAAAAGCCGTTTTTAACAAGGTTAATTTGGGAGTTACCGAATCAATGCAGTCCATCACGTAATCGTACCTAGTGGCTTCTAAAATTTCTTTTGCAGCATCTGGACTCAAAAAGGTCTCATGTGCTGTAAGTTCTAATTCCGGATTGATGGCCAACAAACGATCATACATGATTTTTACTTTGGCCACACCATGATTGGTAGCTAAAGCGGGTAATTGCCTGTTTCGATTGCTCGGGTCAACTACATCGCCATCTACGATTGTCATTTTACCAACTCCAGCTCGAGCAATAAATTCAGCTGCGAATGAACCAACTCCACCCAATCCCACCACCAAAACGTGTGCGTTTTGCAATGTTTCAATGCCCTCGGAACCAATCAATAGTTCTGATCGACTTAACCAACTGACGTCTTTTTTGCTCATGATTAGGATATGTCTTCCTTAATTTGATATTGAGTTGTTTTATCTGAATTGGTTACCATTAGTTCACCAATAAAACCTGCTAGAAATAATTGAA
>JBILRJ010000281.1:0-4100 GCA_044372695.1 Spirosomataceae bacterium | reverse complement strand
CTTGGCCCAAAGAAATGTGGAATTGTGGCATTCCTTGGTTACTTCAGAAACCCCTTTGGTAGGAATCGAACCATCTGCCTTGTTGACTTTTCGTGATGAATATCCTGATTTAGTCAGCGATGAATGGGTGGGAAAAGCCAAAGAACTATCGCAAAATGTATTTTTATTGGAAGAATTTTTAGCGAAAGAATTGGATGCTAAAAGAATCAATCAATCATCATTTACCCAAGAGAAAAAATTATTGAAACTACATGGACATTGCCAACAGAAATCAATCAGTTCATTGGTTCATGCCAAGAAGGTACTTTCTTTGCCAGAAAATTTTGAAGTGCAATTGATTCCATCAGGATGTTGTGGAATGGCTGGTTCTTTTGGTTATGAAAAAGAGCACTATGATTTATCGATGCAAATTGGAGAACTGGTGTTGTTTCCAACGATCAGAGCTCAGGCGGAAGAGGTGGAAATTGTCGCTTCAGGAACAAGTTGTCGCCATCAAATTCACGACGGTACGAATCGCAGAGCGAAACATACCGCCGAAATATTATTTGATGCTCTAGTAAATCATTAGAATCTATATCTGACAAAAGCTTCCATTGCTTCGTATTCGGCTAATCCCAAATCATTGTATATTTGAGCTGTGCCTCTGTTGCGTTCTTCGGCTCTTTGCCAAAATTCCCGAGAATCGTCTCCTTGAAATACCACACCATCTTTTTGGGATTGGTGTTTGAAAATACCCATTCGTTTTTTAAAGACTTGATCTGGAGACATCGGTACAGCCATTTCTATTTGATCTATATCCCATTCTGCCCAAGCGCCTTTGTAAAGCCAGATCCAACAGTTTTTCATGTATTCTCGGTGTTTCAATTGGTTGACAGCTTCAAAAATAGCATCTAAACAAACTTTATGTGTTCCGTGCGGATCGGCTAGATCACCGGCAGCATAAATTTGATGAGGTTGGATTTCTTCAATTAAATCCATGATAATTTGAACATCATTTTGACCAATTGGATTTTTACGGATGGTACCTGTTTCGTAAAATGGCATTTCCAAAAAGTGCGCATTTTCCTTTTTAATACCCACAAATCGACAAGTATTTTTCGCTTCTCCTTTACGAATGATGCCTTTGATTTCTCTTACTGCGGAGATGTCTATTTCAGAATCTTTTTTATTTTTTAAAAATTTGACTGCCTCTTTGTATATTTTGTTGGCTTTTGGATTTGAACTTTCGAATTTTTCATTGAAGTCAATCACGAATTCCGCAAATCTAAGCGCTTCATCATCTGCGACTGCTATATTTCCTGTTGTTTGGTAAGCCACGTGCACGTCATGTCCTTGATCATGCAATCTTTGAAAAGTGCCGCCCATGGAAATAATGTCGTCGTCGGGATGTGGACTAAAAATGATGACTTTTTTCTTGGCTGGAAATGCTCTTTCTGGACGGTGTGTGTCATCTGCGTTGGGTTTTCCTCCTGGCCAACCTGTGATGGTATGTTGTAAATAGTTGAAAACTTCAATGTTGATGTCGTAAGCTTGGCCGTACAGAGCTAATAAATCTGACAGACCATTTTCATTGTAATCTTTATTGGTTAGTTTTAAGACCGGTTTATTTATCATCAATGACAGGTGTGTAACGGCCTTTTTGATCATTGTTCGGTCCCAAGTGACTGAATCTACTACCCAAGGGGTTTTAATTCTTGTTAATAGCGCTGCCGCTGTTTCATCTAATATGAAACTTGCGTTGGTATGTTGTTGAATATATGAGGCAGGAGTTTCTGAATTTACAGGTCCTTCGACGGCTTTGGCAACACTTTCGGCTTTATGTTCACCCCATGCCAGTAATACAATTCTTTTGGCGTTCATTACTTTGTCGATACCCATAGTTATCGCTTTTTTCGGAACTTTCGCCAAACCGCCAAAATCTACAGATGCATCAATTTTCGTGCTGATGTCCAAGGTCATTAAACGTGTTTTTGAATTGATCAATGAACCTGGTTCATTAAATCCAATGTGCCCATTACGCCCAATTCCTAGTAGTTGAAAATCTAAACCACCTAGTTTTTCAATTTTATCTTCATAATCTTTACAAAACTCTGGAACTTTTTCAATCGGCAATGTCCCATCTGGAATATGGTAATTTGTTACCGGTATGTCAACTTGATCAAACAATTGTTCTTTCATGAAACGTACATAGCTTTGTATGGCATCAGGTTCCATGGGATAATATTCATCCAGATTAAAGGTGATAACATTTTTGAAACTCAGACCCTCGTCCTTGTGCATTCTGATGAGTTCTTGATAAACTTTTTTTGGGGAGGATCCGGTAGCTAAGCCTAATACCGCGGGCTTATTTTCTTTTGCTTTTGACCTAATCAAATTGGCTATTTCTTGAGCTACTGCTTTGGATGCTTTTTCAGAATCGGTGTAAATAATGGCGGGAATACGTTCAAAACTAATGGCTTGTTCCATATTTTTATTCAGGGTTTTTTGACGATACAATAATAAAATCTAATTCTAATGTTTCAAATAGGCGTAAAATTGTTTTAATAGCGGGGTTTCCTTTGCCCAATTCGATGGAGTGAATAGTTTTTATGGCTACTCCACTTTTTATACTTAATTCCTCTTGTTTAAGTGGGATGGAATTTCTTTTTTCTCTTAAAATTTTACCAAAAATTTTTAAATCCATTGTTTTTATAATTAGGCTTGCACAAATGTAGGGAAAATAATTAAAATAAAATTTATTCGGCAATATATCACCTCTTATGCAAATAAAATTAATTATTTTAGAAAAAATATTTAGGTAAAATAATAATTGATTCAATGCGTTATTAAATGTTTCAAACAAATTGTCGGTTTTTACGTTTAAATTTGTAGTTGAATTTTATTTATGAAACATCATTTACTTTTTTTATTCTTTTTTTCTTTCATTTCATTTTCTTCATTCGCTCAGAAATCAACAATCAGTGGTTATATCAAGGATAAGTCAAATGGAGAGGGATTAATCGGTGCCAATGTATACGTCAAAGAGCTAAAATCGGGCACATCTTCCAATACTTATGGTTTTTACAGTCTTACTTTAGCACCAGGAAATTATACCTTGGTATTTAGTTCGACGGGTTTTAAAAAGATCGAAAGGGAAATTTCATTTTCTTTACAAGCAAAGGAATTGTCTTTAGAGCTAGAGTCAGAAGTCTCTGAATTAGCCGAAGTTAAAGTTCTGGCAAGGGCATCAGATGAAAATGTGAAAGGCATTGAAATGTCGGTGAATAAAATTGACATTAAATCCATCCGTAAAATACCTGCTTTACTTGGGGAGGTTGATTTGGTCAGAGCCATTCAACTTTTACCCGGAGTCTCCACTGTTGGTGAGGGGGCATCTGGATTTAACGTTCGAGGTGGTGGGGTAGATCAAAATTTGGTTTTATTAGATGACGCCCCTGTTTACAATTCATCTCATTTATTTGGGTTTTTCTCTGTGTTTAATCCAGATGCGGTAAAAGATGTCAAGTTGTATAAGGGGGGGATTCCTTCTTTATATGGTGGACGTATCTCATCGATATTGGATGTGAAGATGAAAGAGGGGAATTCTAAAAAGTTCGAGGTGAATGGTGGAATTGGTGCCATTTTTTCTCGTCTTTCACTAGAAGCGCCTATTATCAAAGATAAAGCTTCTTTTATTGTGGCAGCTCGTAGGTCCTACATTGATGTTTTAGCAAAGCCTTTTTTAACAGGTTCCAATGCCAATGCCCAGTTTAATTTCTATGATTTAACTGCCAAAGTGAATTATAACATCAACTCCAAAAATACCGTGTTCCTTTCAGGCTATTTTGGACGGGATTCTACTTTATCAGCGCGTTGGAACCATGTTTTTTCTAATAAATTATTTTTGAATGCGACAACATTTTACAGTAATTATGATTATTTATTGGATTCTGATTTAGAAAATAAAAGGCCCAATGATGCCTTTCGTTGGACCTCTAATATTGTCAATTTGAGTTTCAAACCTGATTTTACTTATTACATTGGTCCAGATAACACCTTAACTTTTGGTGGTCAAATTATATCTTATGAATTTAAACCTGGGAAGGCTGTTGCGACATCTG
>JBILRJ010000280.1:0-4102 GCA_044372695.1 Spirosomataceae bacterium | reverse complement strand
CCCAAAATTAATAAAGGCAATTTTTCTTGAAATAGGTTTAAGACATTTTGGCGATAGGCCTTGTATCCACCCTCTAACATACAGACTTTCAATCCTGCGGTTTCGAATAGCCATGCCATACTTCCACTTCGCATGCCACCGCGCCAGCAATGCACTAAAACGGTTCCATTGACGGCCATTTTTTTGGCTGCTTTTACCCATTTAGCTAGATTAGGCCCCACAAATGACAAGCCCAATTCCACAGCCGAGTCTTTTCCCTTTATTTTATAGCAAGTCCCTACAGCGGCTCTTTCCTCATTGGAAAAAATCGGGAAGGAAATTGCGCCTGGGATGTGTGCTTTGTCGTATTCTGCTGGAGAACGAACATCCAAGATGGGATGGCTTTTTGCGGCTTCAAGAAATTGTGCAGGACTTAGTTTTTCTGGCATGATTAAGCTAATTCAAGTACATAAAGCTCAAAATTCAAAGGATCAAAAGTCGCCAATAAATCCACAATTAAATGGGGATAATTGCCATAAAAATTCAAAAAATTATCATGCCTTTCTTGCCAATGGCCTTCCGGAAACAATTTGGATTTTAATCCTAGTAATTGTTGTACCTGAGTTTCTTGGTTTCTTTCTTCCGCTTTTTTCATGCGTTTTTCCAAGTTCTCTAAACCGCTAATCCATTTATGTTGTTCCGCTAAAACTGAAGCTTCCAATGTTTTATCCACTGCTCCAATTTTGGCTAGAACTTGTTGAATGATGGGTTCAATTAATTGTTGTTCAGCCTGAAAATCCAAGATTTTGTCTGAATGGTCTTCCACAAATTTCTTTTTCAAAGTCGTATCATCCAGGAAGAGATCTTGCACAGGTACCCCCAATTTTTGTATTCTTTGTTGTTGCTGAGGAGTCAAAACAAGCGCAAAATTTCGAGGCAATAAAATTGGATAAGGCACATAATGGGCATCAAAAATGCCTTTTAATTGCAACCAATAGGAAACCTCTGCTCCACCACCTAAATAAGCGAGATTCGGAAGAATGGTTTCTTGGTAGAGTGGCCTCATGACCACATTGGGGCTAAATCTTTCTGGATGTGCTTGGATTTCTGATTGCAGCTCGGATTTAGTCCAATAAATGGGGCTATTTAAAACCGAATAGCGGTCGTTTTGCTTTTCGATTCGCTCCCTAAAACCTGCTTGTAAATAGAAAAAATTAATTTCGCGCGCGTGAATTTGAGGCTTATAACCTAAATTTTCCAGCACTTGATTTTGTTGATTCACCAAATCCACATGTGCTCCTTCCAATAAATCGGCTTCCATGACCGGCGTAAATGTTTGTTTTAAGGCTTTGTCGTCGGCATCCAAACAGATCAGGTCTTCTCCAGGAAATAAGGCATGCATGTACATACGAACGGCGTCTGTCAGGGTTTTCCCAGACAAATAGGCTTGTTCAAAGATTTCCACTTTTTCAGGAAGAGAAGCTAGGAATTCTGGCATTTGGGCAAGGTTAAATTTCCCGACAGGGCCTTTTTGCCCTGTCTCCAAGGTGTATTTTTTTCCGTACCAATAAAAGTGATTGATTTCATCCCAATCATGGTCTTCGGTGGCCATCCAATAGACAGGAACAAAATGATATTCAGGGTAGCTAGCTTTTAATTTTTTGGCCAAATTAATCGTAGAAACGATTTTGTAGATCAAGTACAAGGGACCTGTAAATAAATTCAGTTGGTGGCCGGTCGTAACCGTAAAGGTATGCTTGTTATGTAAAATTTCTATGTTCGGAGGAGTAGCAAATTCACTGTATTGTTTTTTCAATGTTTCTACCAAAACTTTTCGATTTGACTCAGGGAAATCGGATTTTGCTTGAATTTGCTTTTCAAAGGAAGCTAAATTAGGAGATTCCCCATAAAGATTTTTGAGGCTTTCTTTACTTTTTAAATAGTCCAATAAAAGACCAGAAAACGAATTTAATTGATTTAAGGGATAGCTTTTGAATTGCATGTTATGGGAATATCAGACCTGATTTATGGAGAAACCTGAATATTTTTCTTAAAATTTAGACGAATTTAAATATATTTAGGGAATTATTGGGTTCCAAATTTTATCATGAAATACTTTAAAGTTGTAATACTTTTTTTAATTCCACTAAGTTTTTTGGGGCAACAAGGTCCGCAATTTACTCAATATATGATGAATAAGTATCTTTATAATCCTGCATTTGCCGGATTTGAGGATTATATAGACGTCAAAACAGGTTTTAAACAACAATGGTTGGGTTTGGGGATACCTTCCAAGACCTTTTATGCCACGGCTAATTTCGCCATAGACAAAGAAGATCGTACCTCAGAAGGGCCAACTCCCTACATTTCCAAATCAATACGAAGGAATTTTACCCCGACAGCCATCAGACGAAAAGAGGAAAAAGGGAATTTTCATCAAGGTGTCGGCATTCAATTAATGTCTGATCAATTTGGTCCATTATTCGATTATTCTTTGGCTGTAACCTATGCCTACCATTTACCTATGGGAGGGGAAAGGAAGATCGCCGTTGGGGGCTCAGTGGGCTTTCATCAACGCATCATTGATTTCAATGTGGGGAACTTTGATGCCAGAGACCCAAATGATAATCGATTATTGAGCGAAGGTAAATTAACTGGAGGACATCCTTTGATCAACCTCGGCGGAATCTATTACACGCGTACGGGCTACATTGGACTCTCAGCTAACCAGTTGATCATGCAAAATGTCAATTACGAAAGGTTGGTAAAACAAGCCCAAGCAGATACCGTTTCATGGCTCGGGAATGTGAGTCCCAGTTTTCAATTACAAGCAGGAATTACTAAAAGAATCAATAGACATCTCAGCTTACAACCTTCGGTACTAATTAAAAGTACGAATTTCAAAAGTGTTGTTTTGGAAGGAAATGTCAAGGCCAATTTTGATGATTTGTTCTGGGTAGGGGCCTCATATCGTCACAAAGAGGCCGTTGCTGCCTTATTTGGCGTGCAAATTAGTCAAGCAAGTCACCTTTCTTATTCGTATGATTTTCACTTTAATGGCATTTTTGATCGAAATTACGGCTCCCATGAAATCGTATTTGGGGTCAATTTGAACAATAAATGGACTAGAAGGTAAAGTTTAGTTATTAGGTATTAGAGTCTTTTTAAAATGCTTCTGCGAAAATTTAGTCAATAGAAATTATTAACTTACCTCTTCTAAGTCGACCGCAAGGGTCGACCCTACTATTACCTTTTACCTCAAGACGCACGGCCGTGCGTCTCTACCTCTTACCTTTTACCTATTTTATCATAAGCCGATTTAGGTATCGGTGAATTGATTTCTTCGGTTTGAATGGCGGCTTTTTCCCAATTGAGATAACCTTGCACCCAGGCAAAGGCCAAGCCTAGACCCAAAATTCCAATAAATATCAGCATTTCAATCAGTGCGTAAATACTCCAAGAGCTACTAGCTTGAATGAGTTCCTTTTCTTGAAATACAACGGCCCAAGGAAACAAGAAAATTAATTCAACTTCGAAAAGTACGAACAACAAGGCAATGACATAAAATCGTGGGTTGAATCGCACATTGGCATTACCTACTGGTTCTTCGCCTGATTCATAGGTGCTTAATTTTTCTACGTTGGGTCTGTTTGGGCGAATCCATTTGGCCAAAAACAACACAAAAGCCATAAAAAAAATGCCTGCTAGTAAAAAGGCGCCGACATACCCAAATTGCTCAATCATTTTTTGAATTTTAAATATCCTTTGATCACCGTAAAAGTTGTAACTGCCAAAAAGAATAAAATGATGTATTGTACATAATCAATGATCCAAGGAAATTGATGGCCCAAGTAATATCCGCTAGTCACTAAAATTCCTACCCAAAGAAATGCACCAAAAACATTCAGAAAAAAATAGGTCAACCAAGACATTCGACTCATACCTGCCAAAATGGGGGCAAAGGTTCTTACAACCGGTAAAAAACGGCTAATAACCAAGGCCATAAAGCCGAATTTGTCAAAAAAATCGCGAGTAGATTCCAAATGCTTTCTTTTGAACAAAAAGCTATCAGGTCTTTTTTCTACGGATTTTCCAAAATACCTGCCCGTTAAATATCCCAATA
>JBILRJ010000279.1:0-4109 GCA_044372695.1 Spirosomataceae bacterium | reverse complement strand
GTTATTACTGCATATGCCATACATCAATTTTTTAACAAATTTAAGCCAAAAAAAAAGGTTAACATTTCTGATAACCTTTTTTATTTAATTATTTTTTGGGAGCAGGCTCCGGATTAAAATATGCTTTGATATCCGGGTCGTCAGCTTTAATTTGTTGAGCTTTTGTAAAAAACTCTTTGACTTTAGCATCATCTTTTGTAACAGACAAATGATATCCTCCTAAGTATTTGTAAGCCTCAAACATTTGATTTTTGTCCTCTTTATACTGAGATGCTTTATCCGCCTTTTGAGTCTCAACAGCGATCAAAAACTTCTCATAATTTTCACGACCCAACCATTTTGTTCCGGTGAAATCAACGTAGTTATTGGCACGCGCTCTGTTAATGTAAAATGGAGGCCATTTATCATTTACTTCAATTGCCTTAGCAAACATAGAGTCCGCTCTCATTGCCATGGCAGGCCTAGCGATGGTATCAGCTTTGTTAATATAAGCTGCTGTCAAATATAAATCAAGAGCTACTTTAAAATAATCACCAGAACCAACTACCTGGTTTTTCTTTTTCTTCCAAGCTATACTATTTAACCCTGCCACAGACGCATCAGAATACCTCTTTTGCTTATAACGAATGTCGTGAATCATGGAGTAAATATTATTGTTCGTATCCAAAGGAGCCGCTTTTTCGAAGTAAGCAATCGCTAATGAATCCTTACCTAAACCTTGGTAACCTTTTCCAAAATAAATATCATCTTGGTAAAAAGGCTTAACACCGCGCTTTACCATTCCATCTAAATTCTCAATTCCCTGTTGGAAATTACCCATCTCAACATTCGAATATCCACGCATACGAAAGATATCATTGTCTTTAACTCCCTTAGATTCTGCCTCACTAGTATACTTCATGGCACCTTCATAATCTTTGGACAAAAACAATAACTTCGCAGTTTCTAAGGTAACCTCTGGAGTAGCTTCAGCTTTTTCCAGGTATTTTCTAAAATATCTAGAAGCATTCTTGTATTGATTACCCACAATTAGATATTCTCCATAACGCTTGATACCCGGAGCATAATTTGAATCTATATCCAATGCTTCTTTATACCTTGATTGAGTTTCTTTGTAATTTTTACCTCTTAGGTAAACAACCCCAATTTTAATTTTAGCTTTCACATTCCGAGGGTCTTGCAAGACTGCCTGCTCGTATGCTGTCACAGCATTTCCACCGTCATTTTTAATTAAATAAGCATCTCCTTTAACAATGTATTGCTCTGGAGTAGGAATTTTTTTGGTCTTCTCTTGAATCAAATCAATCAATCGAATAGCCTCAGCTGGATCATTGTTAGAAGCATTGAAACTATCCTCTTTTCCAAGGATATAATACATTTCATAAGCTTCAGCTATGCGAAAAAGAATTTCAGGATTCTTGGATTTCGTTTCAGCCAAAATACGATCAAATTCAACTTTTGCTGCATTCACATTGTTTTGACCTACCAAAATAGAGGCTAAACCAACTTGATTAAGAAAATTCTTAGGATCAGCAAGCCTTCCTTTTTCAAAAGCGGCCTTAGCAGAATCCCAATCACGACGATGTAAAAAATAATACCCTAGATAAAAATAATTTTCACCCGTAGGAGCTGAAGCAACCAAGGATTCAAAGACCTGCTTGGCACGATTTGGTTGATGCCGATCAATAAAATTTAGACCATCTTGTAATGTTTGCGCAAAAGCCATGTTGGATACCAATAAACCCAACCCCAAAATCCACAATTTCATTTTTTTCATTGTTAACAAATATTAAAAACATTTATGATTAGACTTTTTAGACCATTGAAAAATTCAATAAAAAACCAAAAAAGTTAAATTTAAATTAGATTACAAAAATAAATATAAATCTTGAAATTACTTTCATTCTTAAGCATAAAAGTTTGCTTATTGACTAATTTGATACTGCCGAATCGTGACAGGTCGGGTCAAAGGAATTAGTCCATCTTTCAAAACGATCAATTGCCCCATATCTCCACAAACATAATTCACAAAGCCTGTACCCAAGCCCATATAAGATTCTTTCAACAAAATTTTCATTTCCCTGCGCAACGGATATTTTTTCAAAGCTAAATTATATCCAAATGGTTGAAAATATTCAGCCGGTAATGCTTGATCATTTTCAGAGACAGACATAACATTTACAGAACGAATGAAACCCAAGGAAGTCGGGTTATCACCATCACTTATCCAATTAGAACCAACCAAACCGATGGCATTGGAATGATTTTTAACGTATTCAATCACTTTTTGATTCGAACCAGCAGCATACAAACTTAGTTTATCAGCTGAAGAGATACCAAACTTATCCAACAAAAATTTGATGTTACTTGAATTAGCTTTATCAACCACTAAAGTAAGTTCACCTTTTGTTTTTTTTGGATTAATATCAGCCCAAGAAGTAGATTTACCTATCAAAATATTTTTGAGCTGATTTAAACTAATTAACGTATCAGTGTTATCCTTAGAAACTAATAAAGCAATACCGTCAGCGGCAAATCGAAAACTACGATATGCAATTTTTTCTCGAGTAAATACCTCTTTTTCAGAGGTAGTTAAGTCGCGAGACACAACAACAGCCCGGACTTTATCATTCAATAAATCAGCAATCAATTGGTTTTCAACACCGGTGTGCAAATTAATCTTGGCAAAATGGTAATTATCTTCGAAAGCGGCTTTCTCGGCTTTCAGAATCGGCTCAAATGATTCATCAACACCGATGCTTATTTCACCAGTTGCAGGACCATCCTGTACAAATTTCTTCGAATTTTGATCGCAAGATTGAATCAAAAAAGAAGTAAAAAAATGTAAAATCAATAATTTATGCTTCATATTTCCCATAATCTTCTGAAGAATCATCTTCTGTAACATCTCCATCATTTTCCTTGAAATAAATAAATGCTCGAACTAAGCGAAATAAACCGTAAATGATAAAAAGTAATCCTAAAAGATAAACGGTTGGTACTCCCATCATTTGTCCCAACTGGTATTCAGACAAAAAAGCAACATAATATCCTAGACTCGCGTAAGCGAATGAAACAAGGACACGAAAAAAAATATTAATCCAAATAGCTAGGGGCTTTTTCATATAACTGATTTAAAAAAACAGACCTGCTAAAGTGAATTAGCAGGTCTGTAATTAAATTAACCTTTAATTACTCAGATAACTGGAAAGTAATTGGCTGTGTGAATCTTGAACGCACAGCACGGCCAGCTTGTTTACCAGGATTCCATTTAGGTCCCGACTTAATTACACGAATGGCTTCTTCATCGCAACCAAAACCTACAGATTTAATTACCTGTACATCTTGAATTGAACCATCCGTATTAACAACGAACTGTACATATACTTTACCTCCTACGTTTGCTCTCTGAGCTGCAGATGGGTATTTCAAACTTCTTTGCAAATACCTTCCAAAAGCAGCTGGTCCACCAGGGAATTCTGCATTTTGTTCTACAGCAGTAAAGATTTCGTCTTCAGCAGGCTTAGGTGGCTCTACTGGTTCTTCTTTACCTTTAGCATCAGGATCTACAGGAGGCTCGTAGGTCTCCGTTTCACCTTTTACCGTTTCAGAAGCTGTGTTACCTTTTACTTCCTCAGGAGGAGGCTCCGGCTTAGTAACTTCTTCATCGTGTTTAATCTCTGGAGGTAAGAACTTGGTAGTCGTTACCTTAGGGATTTCTTTGGGTGGTGGTGGCGGTGGCGGAGGAGGCAATTCCACTTTCTTTGCAGGAGGCGGAGTGTCCAACTTCATTACTTCAGCCGTTACTTCTTGTTTCGATTCAATACTAGCAGTCAACTGTTTCCAGAAAGCAGCCAATAAAAGTGCGCCTACAAAAAGTGCCGAACCTAGTAATACCGACCGCTTGATTACCTTTGGATACGTACTTCTTAAGACAAAAGCCCCGAATTCTCGGTTCTTATCTTTAAAGATAATGTCATCCAACGTAGCATCATTGCTTATTACTTGTGACATATTTGATTCTATTTAAAAATTAATTAAAAGGGATAAACCCATTATTTACCTGAACGTTTTATCAAATCCTCAGAAGCTGGATCAATTTCCAATAA